>JAGRCC010000820.1 GCA_020433785.1 Anaerolineae bacterium | reverse complement strand
TCGGAACGGGGAGTCTCTTGCAGAATGGCTTCAAAGATGAGTCGAGCCTGCTGGAGGTTGCCTTGTTCAACTGCCTTACGGCCATCATCAAGCGTCGGCATAATCCTCTTTCCTTTGCTTTACATAATCGGTTCTATTTTAGCATAGCAAGTTGAATTTGTACAGATCGTTTTATCAATTCGGAATAATGGGTATGGTATCAGGGAGTTGGCTCAATGTCAAAGGACTATACGACGATCTTATAAATCCACTTCGTGATGGCCGGTGACGAGCGCCACCTTATTATTATTATTTAACTGACTCAAGGCCTGCATCAAATCCGGCGCGTCATTTTGGTTTTTTAGCTCGATGCCGTAGACCAGTTCGACCAGCGTGCCGGCCTGAACTGTTTCGGTGGCGATCAAGTTGTAGCGCGCCAAGTAGCGATCAAAGACCCGTTCAAACAGCACCTCGGGCCGCATATCGGGTGTGACGCGGATTTTGAGAATTTGCTCCCGAACATCTTTGGCGAACATATTGAGCGTGGTCAGGCCCCACATAACAAAACCGATGGTCAGCGTGGCGATGACGGCCACCAGGTAAAAACGGGTCCCGGCGGCCATGCCGATGGCCATCGCAAAAAAGATGTAGCCGACATCCCGGGTATCCTTAACCGCGTTCCGAAAACGAATGATCGACAGCGCCCCCACCAGCGAAAAGGCGCGGGCGATGTTCGAGCCGATGATGAGCATAATCACCGCTACCACCATCGTCATCATAATCAGGGTATGAACGTAAGACTGGGTATACGAGACGCCTTTGTAGGTAATTTTATAAACATAGGCAATAATTAGCGCCAACAGAAAACTGATAATAATGCTAAACATAATGTCGCTGGTGTTAAAAACATCAGTGTTATCTTGCAAAGCGTTCAAGAAGCTCGAAAAATCCATCCTATGACCTCAATAAATAATTCGCTGGGTTTGGAGTAGTGACTTCGACTGCTCCAGGGCGGCACAATATTTGCTGATCCGCCGCAAGGTAAAACGGTGGTGGCCAATCATCTCGGTCAACCAGTAGGGGACGCGATAGTTAACTTTGATTTCCATCACGCACCACACCGGCGGCACAAAGAACTGGTTAGCGGCGACGCCGGTGGACAGCAGCGACAAATCGTGGGTGCGACCTTTGAGATTGGTGTCGAAGGTAATGCGCAGGCCGTCTTCATAATCGCTGCCGTCAAAGGCCCGGCGGTCGTAGCTCACGACACAGGCCGGCTGTAATTGTAGCGTGGCTTGCAGATAGCGAATTTCGCTGACAATATCGCGATCTGTGGCCGATAAATCGTCTTCCTCGAGAATTGACTCGCCAAAGCCGCATAAGGCTTCGGCAGAAGCGTAGCTCATCACCACCCGTTTTTTTTGCAGCGTTTTGTTGATGCGCTGCTTGATCTCCACAAAACAACGGGTGTCGGGCGTAACCGGTTGCTGGCCATAAACCCGGACGCGCACCTTGCGTCGAAATTTATGCCCCTCGATTTTGTCCCAATAGGCCCGATAATTATCGGTGTCGTAGTAGAGGCTGGTGATGGTGTAGCGGCCATAGGCATCGCCGCTGGTATCCGGTTCGAGATAGTTGGGCAGGATCTCGATAAAGTCATCGTGCTGCTGGCGGGTCAACAGGTATTTAAGTTCATAGCGGCTAAACTGTTTGAGGCGCATTTATGGATTCCATCCGGCCGGCATGGTCTGCGGATCATCCTCGCCCGGCGATCCGCCCAGATAGGCGCTGGCTCGCCAACTGCGCGGCGAGTTCGGATCGCCCTCCGGATCAATCAGCACCAGCGAGTCGCCCCGACCATCAGGGCTAACCGGCCAGCCTCGATCATCGTCATAGACGACGGTGGCCATGACCTTACCGGTGTAATCACGCAAAATAACAGCCTCGCCGTCGTTGGAAAGCTGGCCCTGGTACGTGCCGAACAGCGGTACGTCGGGATATTTTTCGGCAAAAGCGGCGGCGTTGTGGCCCAGCACGATGAATTCGCCGGGCAAAAGCGGCGGCGTGTTGGGCGGAAAAGTGTAGCGAATGCCTTCGAACGAAGCATTGGCCAGGTTGACCGCCTCGCTGCCGTTGTTTTTTAACTCCAAAAATTCATAATCGCCGCCTTCGGGCGGATGGTACATCAGTTCGGTAATTTGGAGCGGATCAGGCCGGTCGATCACCCGGTAGGCGGTTTCGGCCAGCGCACTCCAGACGCCATTGTAAAACGTGCGGGCCTTGAGGCGAGTCGTAGTGGTCAAGACCAGCGGCGCATCGTAACGGACGGCCTGTGGAGCCACCGCCCCACTGACCGCCTGGCGCGGATCGGAGCCATCGAGGGTGAAGTAGAGTTCGCCTTGGCCCGATGTCGGCGGGATCATAGTCAAGGCTGAGTTGGGCGTTACCAAGCCGCCGGGCGGGTTAAAGGTAGGCGGATCGAGGGCGGGATAGTAACCGGCCTGGCGCGCCCGATCGACCAATTTAGCCACATTGCCGTCCATTTGATTGAGAACATCCTGCCGGGCAATGTGCCAGTCCGCTTGCGTCAGCGGCGGATCGAACACGACATCGCCCCAGCGAGCCGATTCGCCAATGATGGCCTGCTCCAACGGCTCGGTGATATCAAGCCAGCGCGACTCGGCGTTGGCTTCGGTTAGCGCGCCGTCGTTGAAGAGATGTTTGTACATTCGGTCGGCCAGCGTCAGCCGAAAATCGGGGTTTTCCATTAGGGCTTTAACCAACCGCTTGGTCAGATTACGCCGACCATCGAACGTTTCTTTGCCCAGGTAAATGTCCGCGCCGTCGAACCAGGTTTTTTCGCCGTCCCAGACGAAATATCTAACCCGTCCGTCCGGATTATGGACGGCCGCGTACCAGTTGTTGTGCCCCCAGTCGGTGTTGCCGGCGTAAAAGTTGAGAATAACGTAATCGGCAAACTGCTCGATGTCGAGCAGCGCGGCCACGGCGGCGTACTTGTCAGGGTCGGCCAGGTGGCCTTCCCGCGCTAAGGCGTGCAGGGCGTCGAACCGCTGGCTGTCGCCGCTGACCGGCCCGGAATGGTTGGCCACGAACCAGTCGTCTCGCTCGCCGCCGAAATAGGCCGCAGCAAATGAAGCATCAGGCCGCTCGACCACGTTGTACAGCCCCCAGTACAGCCCGTCGAGGTACAGATGCACAAACGTGCCGTGCGACCCCACACCTGACATAGCAATCTGCGAAGCCCGCAGCCATTCGTCGCGGGCGTAGGTGGTCAGACGCAGATCTTCCGGGAGATCACCCAGACCTGGATAACCGGCAAAAGTCCGATTCACGCCGCCGCGCAATACCAGCGTATCAAACGCTTCGACCGGCGAGTCGGCGAAAAAAGGCTGCT
>JAGRCC010000819.1 GCA_020433785.1 Anaerolineae bacterium | reverse complement strand
CCAGTTTGATACCGGCGCAAGGGAAGTTCTGCCCGTCCACCTCATTTTGCCAGCTCGCAACGGAGAGGTTGGCCATCTCCCCAAATGGGATCTGGCGGCTGGATGTACCTTGTTTGATGGCCAAAGTCTGCCCCTCGGGGTTGAAATAAAAGGCCGGTCGTTGTAAAGCGCGCCATAGGTAAATGATCACGAGCGCCATACTTAAGGCGAAAAGCCCGAAGGTAACAATGGGTTCGATGAGGCCCAGGCCCAGGCTTAGATTATCGGTCATCAGTAAGCCGCACCCGGCTAAAGCTGCCGTCAAAAAAATAAGGGCAAATAAGTTGACCCATGTCTTGGATTTGATCGTCACCCGACCGTCTTTAGCCTGAACACACCTGGCCCCATCCATCTCAATAAGGCTCTGAAATTGGCGCTTGTTTCGCCGCCCAATGAGGTAAACCCCGGCGATGGCCACGATGGGCAGCAGCAGCATCAGGCCAACCCCGCCAAAAATCAGCACCCCGTCAAATGCACTCATTTTTCTATCCTTAATCCTCTCACACCCGCCAAGTAGCGGCTGCGGATATATGCTTACTATTTTAGGCCGTCATCATTACCCGATCATTACCAGGACACTAGCCAGGTCTGGGTATAACCAGACTAACTTCTATTCCTGCCGCATGAAGGGTTAACAAAAAAAGGGCAATCACTTTTTGCGGTGAATACCCTCTATTAGGTGCTATCTATTCATTTTCTCTAAAAGTAATAGGCTCGTAATGATCCATCATACCGACCACGCTTCAGACAACAATGTTTGAACTTCCGCTGTGAGCCACATGAGCAGAGTCTTGTCTGCCCAGTTTTTCTATCCGTTCTTTTTTGACCTTATGCCCAACTTATCAAACTATCGGCCAAATGTCAAGCATTTTGCTTTTTTGGCCCCTATCGATGCGACCCTCACAGCGCGATCCGGTGAGACAGACGCCGTGGCTTAACCCGTTCAAAATTGAAGACCTCAGCGCGTCGGACCATCTGAATTTTTGCCAAATACAACTACTCAGCAGGCAGATATTCAACCATGAAGCGCATGAAGGCCATGAAGTTTTTTACGCTTCATGGTTAATTTCAGTTTGGCGAAGGGGTTCTGATTAGGTTAGCTGAGTAGTTACGCCAGAAGAACGATTCAGCACGCTAGACCATACGAATTTTTGCCAGAAGAACCATTCGAGTCGCTAGACCAACCGAATTATTGCCAAAAAAACCATTCGAGTCGCTAGACCATCCGAATTCTTGCCAAAAGAACGATTCGACTCGCTAGATCATACGAATTTTTGCCAGAAGAACCATTCGAGTCGCTAGACCAACCGAATTTTTGCAAAAAGAACGATTCGACTCGCTAGACCAAACGAATTTTTGCAAAAAGAACGATTCAGGTCGCTAGACCAAACGAATTTTTGCAAAAAGAACGATTCGACTCGCTAGACCAAACGAATTCTTGTCAAATGAACCTTTCGAGTCGCTAGACCAAACGAATTCTTGTCAAATGAACGATTCGACTCGCTAGACCAAACGAATTTTTGCAAAAAGAACGATTCGACTCGCTAGACCAAACGAATTTTTGCCAAAATGAACGATTCAGGTCGCTAGACCCTACGAATTCTTGCCAAAAGAACCTTTCTGTGAGCCAGACCATACGAATTTTTGCCAAATGGACCTTTCTGCGCGCCGACACAACCGATCACGCCTGTTAATCGTGCCCTTGACTGAGCGCCCCCTATGATTGGCTGGCGGGATTTCGATGCCGAAGGCGGATCAATCGCTATGAAGACTGTCATGGTAATGTATGCAACCAAAAACGCCAACGGAAGTGTTGGCGTTGAAGTCGATTGGGGGGTTATGGCCGCTTGTCGGTGGCGGAAGGTCGGATGATTGGTTTTTTGCGGCGAAAGGCCGATAGACTCACATGTCGATATCTTTCGCTGTGCCATCCTCATAGAGAAGACGGAGGTGTCCTCCTGGTGCGAGGTCTTGCCCCACCACGCGTGGCTTGTTACCACGCAATGCATTGCAGATGTGAGTGTACAGGGTCTCAAACGTCATCGTCGCGTATGACTTACCGGTTAAGACCAGGAGCGGCTGTACATATTCCTGCGGACTCCGTTCCGTCCCTTTGGGCGTGTGTTCGGTGACAACGACCACGGCCCGCATGTATTCGGCCTCGCCGTCGGCGTTCGTCGACACGGGCGGAGGCAAAAACGCGGCGTAGGGATCCCTGTCTTCATAGCCATATTCTAGAGTCGAGGAGCCGATGTGAGGGGGGACGCCTTGCGCAATCACGGTAATCCACTCACATCCCAGATAGTCATTCCCGTCTCTTGGGAATTTTAGTTGCCATAGTGTTGCATAAATACTCATCCATCCCTCATAAGTCTAACGGGGCGGCGGATAATCGACCCAGCAATTCGCTGCAATTTTTTAGACCGAAAGCAAAAGCACCGTCGTCTCATTCGCTTGTTGGGCCACAATGGACTTATAGTACACTGCGATGTTCGATATCCTCACACACTCTTTGGAGCAAAGTATGGAAGATAGCTGCCCATCGGTCGTGAAGTTCATCAGGTTCGATCATATCTATCATCCGTCTCTCCTCCATTACACGCCGTAACGAATAGCCGGCCTCGATAGAAATCTTGATCTCGATCTCAGAGCGTGGAACGGTATCAATATCACCCTTACACACCGGAAAAGCGAACGGAGTCGTACGGTGAACGGCTGCATCTCGCCAAGTGATCACCTCACGAAATGTAGGCTCGAAACTACGATAGTTACTCTCGGCGGCTGCATCGACTGTGGCGAGTGTACGCCAGAATTTTGTTTTCGTAAAATCCTGTACCTTGTACGGGAGGTCCAAATTATATAGTTCATTGATTGTTACTGAGCAAGCGTCAAGAACGGATTTGCAGGCACTGAAATAACCCACCAAGTAGGTCCCCGTCATAATTGCAGCGTGATTTGGATTGGGTAGTTCCGTTGCGTCTCGGACGAGCATTGCATACATCTCTACATCACCGAGATGTCGGCAGAGATTCTCCGCCATATGGACTGCCGGTGCTTGCCAAGGCTGTATAATATCATCGGGGTCAGTAAACTGGCTTTCAAACCAATTATCTAGTGCAAGAAAGTATTTAGGTATGGGTCTTCCAATAATTGGGTAGACAGATCGTGAGTAAAAGAAGCTCTTCATTTGCGTTGCCCCAGAGTAGATAGATACGAACCTTTATTCATGGGATTTTGATACGATAAGGCATTCATTGATGGTGTTGAATAGCCTGGGCGCAGTTGTTGGTCAGGTTGAGGATTAAGCCGGATGGGGCGGACACCCGCCCCACCGATCATCACTTAGGGATGTTGGTTCTAACAATCTTTCGCGATGCGATTTTTTCCTGTAAGCGTTCAATAGCGAGTGCCTCTAATTTTGATTCGGGTTTGGCGCTCTCTCGTTGAGAAAGTACCTGTTCGATTTCTTCGGGGGTTGCTTGCCCTAAACTCATAATAAACTCTTCATATAACGCCCGTTGTTTCTCGACTTCTTCAGCCGGTACACTTTCAACGACGTAGGCCAGTGATGATTGGCGAGTTAAAGCATAAACAATGTATTGATTTAATGACACGCCTTCTTTATCAGCCAGGTTTGTCAATTGGTGATGAAGGGTATCAGGCAAGCGCACAGTTAGTCGGCCCATATTCCAACTCCTATTCTATTTTGGCCAATTCTACAACAAACTCGAATGGCGACATAATCGTTACTCCTAACATGTCCTTGGCTCTGCGAAAATCCCGTAAGTTAGCCGTGACGATGATGGCATTGGCATTCATCGCACAATCGATAATATGGTCATCAGCAGGGTCGGGTGAGATGGGTCGCCAAGTATAATGAATTTCAACGAATTGAGTTTTCGTTAAGAGCGTACCTAACAACGGCTGCAATTGGTGCCAGCGTTGGGGTGACAATTTACGTGACAGAACATCCGCATACTCAGAGACAAGTGCATTGGTAGTATACGGTTGGAATAGATCTACTAACCAAGCATCAATAATGCTGCCGGCCAGGCTATGTTGTTGGGTCAACCCTTCAAAGAGTACGTTGGTATCAATGACAGCGCGAAGCATCTTTTCAGACGTCATAGCACTATTATAGCACCATGTTTGCTGTCATCAAGTGGTTATCGATGTTGGAGAAAATCCCTGACGAAATTTTAATCAAAATAACTGATACTCTGCCTAAAAGCTCCATAGAAAATGCCACCTGTCACCAGGTGGCTTAATCACTTATCCTAACTTTCATCCCGCTGTAAGACGCAATTTTGCATTGCACTGAGTACCCTGATATTTGGCCCTGACAACCTTGGCTTAGGATCGTGAATTAAATAACTTCCGCATTTGAGTTTGGGTAATTGGTAAATAGATATTGGTAATTCAATCTCCAGTCTCCAATTACCAGTTACCAATGACTATTTACCCGACAGAATTGGGTAAGTTAATTAATTCTTATTCCTTAACTTACCAAAAAATTAACCGGCTGACTTGCTATAATTTACATACCAGCCTTCTGTACACCGAGGAATACGCCCCGCCACCCGCGTCCGCCAAGACGTAGCGCGATCCTTGGCTGTGTCGGCCAACACCTGCAGCCGGCTGACGGCGGTGCTGTTGAGAAAACGGTCGCGAGCCGCATCGTTGGCAATGTCGAGCGCCTCGTTCCAGATAGCCCGACCGGCCACAAAGCCACTGGCTCCAGCTTCACAGGCCATCTTGACCTGCCGCTGGAAGGTGGCGAAATCGACCCCGGCGCTCAAGATGACCCAGGGCACATCCCCACTAATCTCAGACAGACTGCGGCAATAATCGATCATTTTGGCCTCGTTGGTTTCATGGTCAGCGTCGGTGGGGAATTCGGCTTTGAGGATATCGAC
>JAGRCC010000818.1 GCA_020433785.1 Anaerolineae bacterium | reverse complement strand
GCGTTTTCCAAATCCCATTTTAAGGTCACACTTTCATCAGGCGCGATGGTATAGCGATCGGCGGTGAAGCTGAAAATGGTCGGTTTTTGCGAGGCAGCCGGGGCGGTTGGGGCCGGAATATCTTCCAGAGACGGACCCGCCACCACCGGCACATTATCGGCATTGGTGGCTTGAGAAAACTCCGCGCTGGCGGCCACCCAGCCTCGATTGCCCGCGTCGGAGTCGAATTCAATTTGCCACCAACCCGAAAATTCGTTGCGGCCGGTAATTACGGCCGAGTCATTCTGGGTCAGACGGCCGATAATCGGATAATTAGTGCCAGGTCCCTGCCGGACGTTGAGACCGGTTAGCATGGTCACTCGCGGTTGGTTATCGGCCGACTCCAGCGGCGCAACGGTCGGGGTGGCAAACGGTATAGATGTGGCCGTAGGGATAGGCGAGTCACCCCCGGTCGTGGTGGGTGTGGCTTCCACCGCCGCCTCGGTCGGGAGCGGTTCAGTCGTGGGGTTGATCGTGCTCGTTCCACCCCCAATGACGGTCACAATGACCTGATCGGGCTGGCTGGCCGTCTGCTCGATATTGAAAGCGGTCAACTCAATGACCTGAGTGCCGGCCTGAGTGGGCCGCCAGCGGTAGCTGGCCGTATAAGAATTAACAGGCGGGCTAACCGTTTCGACCATGACCGCTTCGCCGTTAATGCTTAATTCAACTTGAGCAATGCCTTTAATATCAGCGGCATTGAACGTGACTAAAATATCTTGATCAACCGGTAGGTTGTTATTGGCCTCCGGTGACGTAATCTTGGCTACCGGCACGGCCGGCTGTTCCGGCTCGCTGCTTGTCCCGGTACAGCTTGCCAGCAAAACCGTTATTCCCAATGCGGTTGCTAGAAACGCCAGCCAGGTCCTTTTTTTTCGATTCATTGAGCGCATCTCCATAATCTTCGAAAAAATGTGTATTTGATTGTAATAACGTGGATCACCGAAGAATTGTCGCGGTAAATTCGGGCAGATTGAGTGAACAACGGCGATGACCGACCAAGCTGTTCAGGACAGCTCTAGTTATTATTGTAGATACCTTTGCGGTCATTTTGTCGAACCAGCAAAATATCTTGCACCATCCTAATCGTATCCCTGATCGGGTGAACCTTACTTTCTGTTTGATAGTACCAGTGAATCGGCACTTCGATAATTTTGTAGCCCCGTTTTTGAGCCACATACAACACTTCTACATCGAACCCAAAGCCGTCAATGGTCTGATGCGAAAACAGATCGTCTACCACCGAGCGATGAAAACATTTGAAGCCGCATTGGGTGTCCTCAAAACCGGGTACGGCCAAAACTTTGACCACCCAATTAAAAACCCGACCCATCAGATGGCGATAGGCCGGCTCATTATAGCGCACGGCCCCTTCACCTTCTCGCGAACCAATGGCAATTTTGTAGCCGTTTCGCTGGGGCGGCAAAAATTTGGGCAGTTCGGTCACCGGCATGGCTAAATCGGCATCGCACAAAAAAGCATACTCACCGGATGAGGCCAGCATCCCGGCCTTAACCGCATGCCCCTTGCCGCCCCGGCCCGGCTGCAACAACCGGATCCAAGGGTATTCCGCCGAGAACTCTTCGGCAATCTCCGAGGTCTTATCATCACTGCCGTCATCAACGACAATCACCTCAGTCCTAAATTCCTGATGACTCAGGAATTCGACGAGTTTGAGTAGAGTACCGGGCAAACGACCTTCCTCATTGTAAGCCGGAATAATTACTGACAAAAGAATCGGGGAAGGGTGTTGATTATTATTGATTTTAGTTTTCTCCACTTGAACGCGCCGTGTTTCCTTTGAGAATAAAAGCATGGCATGATACATAACGCATCAACTTTTCGCAAAAATAAAGGCTTTTAGCACAAGACCTTGTTTAACAGGCCATT
>JAGRCC010000817.1 GCA_020433785.1 Anaerolineae bacterium | reverse complement strand
CCTTTAGGGTCTGGTTTCTTCCAACGGCGTAACTCATAACCTAATTATAATAGGAAGCTTTTTTCCGTTTCCGGTCTGTGATATACTCGGAACATGAAAACATTAAAGCGTTGGCTTAAATGGGGTTGGCTGGTGATATGGGTCGTTATGCCGTTGGTCGCCCCGCAGTCGATGCGGGCGCAGGGCGGCAGCCCCCCTGATCCGCCTGAGGCCAGGCCGGACGACATCAAATTTGAGCATCTGACCATTGACGATGGGCTGCCCAATAATTTCACCTCTTTCGTTTTGCAAGATGACCGGGGTTTTATCTGGGTCGGCACCAAAGAAGGGCTGAGCAAATATGATGGCTCGGAGTTTACCGTTTATACCCACGATCCCAATGATCCCAACAGCCTCAGTCGCAATTTTGTGCAGTGGATCGACCAAGATAGCCGGGCAACCTTGTGGGTTAGCTCGTGGGGCGGCGGGTTAAATCAGTACGACCCGGTCAACGATAATTTTATTCACTATCATCACAATGAGCGCAACCCCGACAGTTTAGCCCACGATGACACCTGGGCCGTGTTTGAAGACAGCCAGGGCCGGTACTGGGTCTCGACCATTGGCGGCGGCCTGGATCAATTTGACCCCGGCACCGAAACGTTTACCCATTTTGGCTCAGACAATGACAACCCCAACAGCCTGGTTTCAGATTGGGTGGTCGATATCGATGTCGACTCGACCGGCGTGGTCTGGGTCGCATCGGCGGCGGGCGTTAGCGCGTATAATTTTGGGTGGGCACCACCGATGGGCTGAACCGGTTTGATCGCTCAAGCCAAAGCTTTGCGGTGTATCGGCAGGAAGATGGCCTGGCATCGAATGCGGTGGCCGGGATTGTGGCAGACAACCAGGGCAACTTGTGGATATCGACCAGCCAGGGTATCTCAAAATTTAATCCGGTTGAGGCCACCTTCCGAAATTACGACCAGCACGATGGGTTGCAAAGTAACCTGTTCTTATGGGGATCGGCCTACAAAAGCGACGCGGGCGAGCTGTTTTTTGGCGGCGTGAACGGCTTTAACGCCTTTTTCCCCACGGCCCTGGCCGACAATCCCCAAGCGCCGCCGGTCGTGCTAACCGATTTTCAACTGTTCAACGAGCCGGTGCCGATTGGTGGCGACTCGCCGTTGCAGCAGCATATCAATCTGGCCGATGAGATTATTCTAAATTACGATCAATCCATTTTTAGCTTTAAATTTTCTGCCCTCAATTACCGCGCCCCCGATAAAAATCAATACGCCTACAAGCTGGAAGGGTTTGATAAAGAGTGGGTATACCGCGATAGCCGCCGCCGCTTTGCCACCTATACCAACTTAGACCCCGGCCAATATACCTTTCACGTCAAGGCCGCCAACAACGATGGGGTGTGGAACGAAACCGGCGCCGCGATCCGGATCATCATTGAGCCGCCCTGGTGGCAGACCGTATGGTTTCGCGGGGCGGTAATGCTGTTAGGCGTGGGGCTGGTGTATGGCGGGTTTCGCTGGCGGACCAGCGCTGTACTTCTCCGATTGGTGCTGCACCCCGCTCAACGTTGTCCCGGCCTTCTTGGCCTCAACCGCGCCGATGGCTTTGCCGTCCACGCACAGTAGATAATCGGCATAGCCGGTCTTGAGGGGGAACTCGCGGATGGCTACACCGCGCCGGGCAAAGAGGTTTTGCTGATCGCGGCTCTGCACTTGCCAGCCGCAGGCTTCCAACTGCCGGTCGATCTCGACGCGGGCTTGTTGTTCGGGGGTGAGAGTGGAGTGCATAAGGTTAGCTGCCTCCGTTCAATAAAAACGTATAGGTTGCAATCGTCTCGGCCTCAGTCAACGAGGCCAACTATGCCACTCAGGTGCATTGGCTAATAGATAAGTCAGATAAACATCGTACAATGAAAGCCATTATGTCATGCCCGAATGTCTTTATCGG
>JAGRCC010000816.1 GCA_020433785.1 Anaerolineae bacterium | reverse complement strand
GGGTAGGGGGTAGGTAGTAGGGATTAGGGGGTGAAATCTAGGGGTTCCTACGCCTTACACCTTATACCCGTGTAATTGGTAGCGGTGATAAGATCGGGGTGATGGTTACGGGTTTCTATCCGTGACCCGATACATACCCGACTTTAGTCGCCTGTAGCCACGCCGGATTGATGACTTTAATGAATTAGTCGGTGTAGCCCTCCTCCGGCAACCGCCAAGGGCTAGAAGCCCTCGGCTAGTTTAGGTGAAAGCCGGTTCAAACCGGCTCAAACACCAGCCGAGCCTGCTTAAGCAGGCTTTCACCTCACTTAGCCGGGCGTTTCAACGCTCGGCGGTTGCCGGAGTTTATGGTATCCGGTTATTTATTTACCCTTTATAATCCGGCGCACACGCGGGCCAGATGCATATCCGCCACCATCGAAACCTCACACAACTCTATGAACTCCATAAACTCCACAAACTCTCGAAACTCTAATGCCGCAGCACCGCACTAAAGAACGCCTTCGTCCGCTCGTTCTGGGGGCTGCCGAAAATCTGCTCCGGCGGGCCTTGCTCGACCACGCGGCCTTTATCGAAGAAGACGACGCGATCCGAGACCTCGCGGGCAAAGCCCATTTCGTGGGTGACCAGCAGCATGGCCATTTCACCCTCTTCGGCTAGCTCGCGGATGACGTTCAACACCTCGCCGACCAGTTCGGGGTCAAGCGCCGAGGTCACCTCATCGAAGAGCATCACTTTGGGGCGCATAGCCAGGGCGCGGGCAATGGCCACCCGCTGCTTTTGGCCGCCGGAGAGCTGCGAGGGATAATGACCCAGTTTATCGCTCAAACCGACTTTTTGCAGCAGTTCGACCGCCCGCTGTTCGGCGTCGCCTTTGGGGACTTTTAGCACGTGAATGGGGGCCTCGGTTACGTTGCGCAGGGCGGTCATGTGGGGGAAGAGGTTGAAGTGCTGGAAGACCATGCCGATACTGCCGCGCACTTTACGCAGATGCTTTTCGCTGGCCGGCACCAGTTTGTCGCCGGATTTTTGGTGCCAGAGCGGTTCGCCGTTGACCCAAATAACGCCATCATTGGGTTTTTCCAGGGTCATCAGCACCCGCAGAATAGTGGTCTTGCCGGAGCCGCTCGGCCCAACAATGGTCACCTTTTCGGCCGGGGCCACGTCAAAATCCAATTGGCGCAGGACGGTTAACTCGCCAAAGGATTTGGTGACATTTTCAAAACGAACAATCGGGGCGCTGCTATTTGCCTGCATAACGTTTCTCCAATCTTTGCACAACTAAGGACGAAGGATAACTGATCAAAAAGTATAAGACGCCGGCCATGGTGAACGGCTCCAAAAACCGAAAGGATTGAGTGCCGATGGTCCGGGCGGTGAGGGTCAGTTCGACCACGGTGATGGCTGATAGTTGGGCCGATTCTTTAAACATTGCTACCAGGTAGTTACCCAGGGCCGGAATCATGGGCGGAATGGCCTGGGGCAGCACGATGCCGACCCAGGTGCGGACCGGCGAAAAGTTCAGCGCCCGGGCGGCCTCCCACTGGCCGCGATCAATGGCGTCGATACCGGCCCGGTAGATTTCCGAGGTGTACGTGCCGTAATGGAGGCCCAGGGCAATGGTGCCGACGATAAAAGCCGGCATCCGCAGCCCGTAGCGCGGCAGCACATAAAAGAAAATAAAAAGCTGAACCAGCAGCGGCGTGCTGCGGATGAATTCGACGAGGGCGCCAATCGGCTGGGCGATCCAGGGGTTGTCGCTGCGCCGGCCCAGAGCCATCAGCAGACCTAAAATCGCGGCGAGGATGAAGGCCACGATAGTTACTTGTATGGTTACGACCAACCCTTCTAAGAGCCTCGGCATAAAGCCTATGGCATACTCCCAATCAAAAAACTGTTCAGACATGGTCTCTCCTCATATAAAATAAAAAACCCGGAGCGTCAAAGTTTACTTTGACCCCCAACGCGGATGACAAAGCAAGCTTTGTCGCTCCTTCTTTTACGTCGCCCATTGTCGTTGACGCTCGAGCCAGCGCACGCCCAGCGTGAGCGGGTAGGCCAGCAAGAAGTAGATCACCAGGATTAATAAAAAGACCTCGGTGGTTCGGCCCACCGATTGGCGGAGGGCCAGCCCTTGAAACGTCACGTCCGACAGGGTAATCAGGGAGACCAGCGAGGTCGCTTTGAGCAGCTCGATGAGCAAATTGCCAAAGGGCGGCAGGATGCGTACCATGGCCTGCGGAATAATGACCCGGCGCATCATCAGGCCGGGCGACATATTCAAGGCAATCGAGGCTTCGATTTGGCCTGAGGGGATGGCCCCGATGGCGCCGCGTACCACCTCCGCGCCGTAAGCGCCTACGTTCAGGCCCAAGGCCAGGACGCCCGCCTGCAGCGGGGTCAGGCTGAGGTTGAAGGGCGGCAGCGGCAGCACGAAGAATATCCAGAAGAGCTGGACCAAGATCGATGTACCGCGAAACACTTCCACGTAGAAGCCGGTAATGGTGCGGACAATAATATTGCCCGATGAGCGGGCCACCCCGGCCACGATGGCTACTACCAGGGCCAGGGCCGCGCCCAGCAGCGTTAGCTCAATGGTGACGGCCAGGCCGCGCAGCAAGATCGGCAGCAGGTCGAACGGCGCGGTTTCCGGCGGGTTGACGGTAAGCTCAACCCCAATCGCAATCCCTATGGCCAGCAAGCCGATTACCAGGAAGGCATAATTACGAATTTTGACGAGCAAATG
>JAGRCC010000815.1 GCA_020433785.1 Anaerolineae bacterium | reverse complement strand
AACCAACGATGATGGGGTCCGGCCGCCCCTCGGCCATGTTGGTGATTCGCCAAGGCCCGCAGGCGGGTATGAGTTTTCCCTTGACCGCTCAGCAATCCGTTATCGGTCGGGAAGAAGGTTTGGAAATTGTGCTGCAAGACCCAGAAGCGTCTCGAAGACACTCGCGGGTCTATTGGCAGGCCGGTCGATATATCATCGAAGATATGGGCAGCACCAACGGCACGTTTGTCAACGGGATACAAATTACCGGACCGCAGTTTCTCAATGCGGGAGATAGCATTGGGGTGGGCCAGACCGCGCTTGTGTTTCAGGTATCGAGCGGCAGCCAATTTGGGGCGTCACCCCAGTATCAGGCCACGCCCGCGCCGGTGGCGCCGGCCAGCGCTCCCGTATCGGCCGGGAATGAAAATAAATGGACCCAATATGCGCTTTACGGCTGCGGCTGCTTACTGCTGGTGACCATTTGTGTGTTGTTGGCCATCGCTTTCCTCATCATTCTTTATCCCGAGACTCTGGACGGATTAACTCAGGCCGGGTTTAACGCCCTAATTTTAGCGCAGGCCTCAATTGAACTTGGGGATTTATCGGCAATGATGTAAATCGGCTCCGGCTGAACGACCTACTCCTGTGGGCCAGGTCATAACAACCATCTGGCCGCTTGCTTGGCGGACACCAGCCAGGCCCGTGATATGCCCTTTCAAACCGACCCTTACCTTGGCCCAGCCAGTGATGGAGGGTCGGTTTTTTTATAGATCGCGGGGGTTATCGAGGGGCAAAATCACTTCAAACGTGGTGGCAACGTTAGGGACGCTGGAAACTTTGATCTGGCCGTTATGTCGATCAACAATAGCGTGAGCCGAATACAATCCCAAGCCTAAGGCCTTGCCGACCGGTTTGGTCGTAAAAAAAGGTCGAAACAGTTGATCCAAATCTTTCTCGGCGATACCAGTGCCATTATCGGTGATGACCACTTTTACCTCGCGATCCGAAACAAGATGGGTGGAAACGGTAATCTGGGGCTGTCGAGGCAAATTGCTCATGGCATCTCGGGCATTGAGCAGCAAATTAATCCAAACCAGCTTTAAGTGACTGACGCTAGCCGACAACATCGGGCTGGCCTGATAATCGGTAATAATCTTGATATTGGCTTTTTTCAGCGAGCGAATGACCAACGCCAGCGCCCCCTCGATAGTTTCGACCAGATCGGTTAACACGAAGAAATAGCGCTCCTGGTTAGAAAATTCCAGCAGGTTGGTAATAATATTTTGAATGCGTTCCCCGGCTTTGAGAATACCGGTGGCCATTTCGTACGTTTCCGTATCAGGCTCGGTATCGAGCAATATAAGCTGGCTGTTGGTCATTGTCACGGTCAACGGGTTGTTGATCTGATGAGCAACACTACCGGCCAACTGACCAACCGCAGCTAAGTTGGCCGACCGAAACAGCGAGGCCTGCCAACGGCGGCGTTCGGAGACATCTTGGGCGAAGACAACTACCTGCTCACTCTGCGCCAATCGGTTGCGAATGGGATAGATGTGAAACTCACGATCTTTAAGATATTGATTGCTTTCATCTTTGGGCGAGGTCCAGGTGGTTTCCTGGCCGGTGCGCAGGGCTTCCTTAATTTGGGCAATTAACTCCGGCGCGTCGTTAGGGCCATCGAGCAGCAAATAACTTTTGCCAACCAGTTCTTCCGGCTTGCCCCCCTGCCGTTCGGCTTCGATACGATTGACGGTACTGACTGAGAGATCTTGATCCAAAATGTACAAACCGTCGCTAATGCCATCGAAAATAACCTGAAGCGTATTGTGACTGTGCAAGATTTTTTCGCGGCTCTGAGCCAGATCGATGTAGGCCGACGAGAGATCTTGAAACAAATAGGCATTTTCAATAGCAATCGCGGCCTGGCTGCAGAAGATGGCCAACCACTGTTTAAGCTGATTAGAAAAAGCATCGTCTCGACGACTAATCAAAGCCAAAACGCCGATGAGCTTTTCTCTGGAAATAATGGGATTTACCTGCACTGAGGTTGTCACCAGGTTCCCCTCAGCCACCTCGTAGGTAAGCCGCTGCGATATGACCATTTGGGTTAGCGCGGCCTGCTGAACGAGTTTGAATAGCAGTTCGTTATCAACTAATGCTTCGGCGCCGGGTAATGCATCGGTTTGACTTTCGGTCAGATGGCCGCGTTTGTCGGCCAGGTAGATTTGGGCGATTTCGGCCTGGGTTACTTGGCGGGCTCTGGCCAAAATCACTCGTTGAGCGGCCGCAAGTTCCAGGGTTTGGATCATCTCCTGAGTGGCCTCATTCAGGAGTAGCAATCCGGTTGGGGCATCGTCAAGAAAGACGGAAATTTTTTGCTGAATCGGCTGTTTCTCTAAAATGCGTTTGACCTTAAGAGTGAATTCCTGAGGGTTAGGGGGCAGCAACAGATAATCGTAGGCGCCCAGGTATAGTTGATCGATGGCCTGGGGACGTTCTTCAGGCGAGGCCAGGAGAATGATGATCGTCTCCGGAGAAATGGCGCGCCACTCGGCCAGCAAGGCTGCACTCGAACGCCCGACATCGAGCAGCACCAGTGAATATACCTGTTGGGAAAATTGGTTCGTAAGCTGCGCCGTTTCCGGGAAAAGATCAAGATCAAGGGAGGTTGTGGCTAAAATTTTCTGTAGTTCTGCGTTAAATTGGGAAGAAACGGCGATTTTTTTCATAAACCTAGACTTTATTACTATAGAAAGTTAGAGTGAACTGCTCTAAGATAT
>JAGRCC010000066.1 GCA_020433785.1 Anaerolineae bacterium | reverse complement strand
AGAGGACAAAATTTCTGGCTCAACCTAACCTACGCTGATTTATCGAACTGAGGTTACTAACCCCCTAAGGACATACCATGCTAACCAACGAGTCTCTTTTAACCTTCAATGAAATCATTGGAAAACCGCTTTATTATCTCTATCGGCCGGTGGTTCAACAACAACTTTTCGCCATTCTGATGGCGGTTGTGGCGGCCTGGCTGCTAACTCGCTGGCTGAAACCCTGGTTACAAACCTTATTGCCGGTTGAAGAAGAAGCCGCTGCCCCGGAGGTCATGTATACCCAAGAGTTTGATGAGGCTAAAGCGGAGATAACCGAGGAAACCGCAGCTTCTCCCAAAGTACAAAAGCCCTTGGTTCAGCAGTTGTGGACCTATCTTTTTGTGCCGCTGCCCCACCTGGTTTTTCCCACCCTATGCTTGCTGTCGGTAACTATCGCCTATGTCGTCATCGGCTCACTCGGTGGGTTTGTCGGCCTAATTGATCAATTCAGATGGTTTTTGTGGTTCGTCTTTGCCTACGAACTCTGTATTGGGCTGCTCTACGCCGCTTTTCCCCCAGAAACGGTACGCCGCTACCACAAAAAATTGCTGCGACCGCTGTTTGTGGTGCTGGTGTTGGGGTCGGCCCTCGATTGGATTATCGATCTTAACCAGTTGGGGCAGGTGGTGGTCTTTGAACTGTTCGGCAACCCGGTTGATGTCCGGGCCTTGTTTTTAGCCACCGTCGGCGTTTATCTGTGGCTGGAACTGGTGTGGGGTGTGCAAGAACTGGCGCAACAAATTATCGACCGCTATACCGACACCGAGGCCGCCACCATTCAGGCGTCGCTAACGCTGGCTCGGTACGTGCTGATTGGCGTATTTTTGCTGTTTGTATTTAGCGAAATGCAGCTCAGCCCCACGGTGGTCACAGCCCTAACCGGCGGGTTGTCGGCAGGCTTTGCTTTTGGCTCCAAAGATATCGTCAATAATTTTATCAGCGGGATTGTACTTCTCTTCGAGCGTTCGGTGCGGCCCGGCGATACGGTTGAAATCGACGGGACGATGGGCATCGTTAGCGCGATGAGTATTCGCTCGACGATTGTGCAGGGCTTTGACGGCCGCGAGGTCATTGTGCCGAACGAGAAGATTTTGACCTCGTCGGTGACGACGTACACCAAGAGCAGCCGTCACGCTCGCATCAAAATCGATATCGGCGTCAGTTACGACGCCGATCTTAAACAGGTTCTCGACATACTCAACCAAATCCCTCGCCAACATGACCTGGTGCTGGATGATCCGGCCCCCAACGCCTTTTTGATGGAGTTCGGCCCGTCGAGCGTTAATTTTTCACTCTTCGCCTGGGTCGCCGATTTGGGACAGAAGGTCACCACCCAACAAGATTTAGTCCTGACGATTATGGATACCTTTGCCCAGCACCATATCGAAATCCCCTACGCCCAGCAAGAGATCCGCCTACGCGATGTACCGTGGGAAGCGCTGGCCTTGCAACAATCATCGGCCTCGATGAGACATCAGTCGTAAAGTACGCGCGTTACCTTGGCACTTAAGATGTAGAGAGAAATATCGATCCTCAGTGGTGAACTACTCATAATGACACCCCAAGTTAACTCGATAACGGCCTATCGACGCCATTGATTGGCCCGAATGTTGTCCTCAGCTAATCGAGCCGTTTAGTAGGTGTTCCCAGCCACTTAGTATTGGCGATCCATTCCAATACGCCCCGCTTTAGCGAATAATATAGGTCTTTATTTTGCAAAGCCAGTCACATTTATCCCCCATTTATATCAAAACTTTACGTTATACATACGCATTGTTCACTGATTCGTAGCTGAAATATAGTTAAAATATTCGTGTCGCTTAATTGGGATTGATCTATCGATCCTAATTATTTACCTTAAAGATCATAACCAGGATAAGTATGCCGCCGAATGCAGAAGTCGGGCTAAAGTTCGATTCTCTTTTAAAAGTCAAGGCCGAAAAAGTTTCGCGTTTATTAGATTTAGTAGGTGAACTGAGTTTGGTAGGGGCTGAGGTGACCCACCATCCTGATTTGGCTGGTTTAGAGTTGGAAGGATACGCCGTCTCCGCTCACAATTTAGAGGTATTGATTCGTGAGCTACAAGATCTGGCCTCCGGCCTACGTCTGGTTCCTATTGATGGTGTGTTCAAACGCATGCAACGCTTAGTTCGCGATCTGGCCCGCCAAACAGACAAAGCTGTCGATTTAGTTTTGGAAGGTGAAGAGACCGAAATCGACAAGGTGTTGATTGATCAGTTGCACGATCCACTAATGCACATTATCCGTAACGCGGTCGATCATGGACTAGAACCGGCTGAAGAGCGATTGGCCGCGAGTAAATCGGCCCAGGGGCAAATCGTTCTTTCAGCTCATCAGCAAGGTCAGGAGATCAAAATAACGATTGCTGATGATGGTCGAGGGTTAGATCGGGACAAAATTCTAACGAAAGCCCGCAGTCAAGGGTTAGTCGGATCCCATGAAAATCCTGATGATGCCATCGTTTGGAGTTATATTTTTCATTCGGGCCTTTCTACCGCTCAAGAAATCTCCAATTTATCCGGCCGGGGCGTCGGCATGGATGTGGTGCAAACTACCATTCAGGCCTTACGGGGGCGCATTAGTGTAAAGAGTCAACCCGGCCAGGGTACACGCCTTACCTTACACATCCCTCTTACTCTCGCTTTCCTCGATAGTATGATTATTCGTTTACAGAAACATCTCTATGCTATTCCTATTAACGTGGTAGCTGAAGTACTTAAGCCTGAGGCAGAGCAAGTGATTTATACCTCGACTAATCAGAGTGAATTGCTACGCATTCGAGAAGAGTTAATACCGATTTGCCGGCTGCCCAAGTTCTTTCAACAGGCAGATACCACTCTCCCATTGCAAGAGCAGATCGTGGTAATCGTTTCCACTACAAATGGTCCTCTGGGCTTAGCTATCGATGAAGTGGTCGGTCAGCAGCAGGTCACCATGAAATCATTAGAAGGACAATTAAAAGATATTCGGGCTGGGGTGGGGTGCGTGTTGCTCGGCACCGGAGAGGTGGCCATTGCTTTAGATTGTGAGCAATTGAGCCAGGAATTAATGACGCAAGAATATGGATAACTTATTTCAAGATCAAGCCGAGGCTCGCCATTTCGAGTCGATTCGGCTATGGATTTACAACCACACCGGCTTGCACTACCCCAAACGGAAATTCTCTACGTTATACCATCGTCTGCAAAATGTATGCCGGCAGTTTGATTTCGACAATTTGAAAGAGTTGGATGAACACCTCCGTAAGCACGACATGCCCGAGTTGACCTTGCAAATGGCCGACGCTGTTTCTACAAACCATACGTTCTTCTTTCGTGAAGCAGATATCTTTCAGTTTTTTCAGCAACAGATCTTACCTACTCTGCCGCCTTCTGAGCATTGGCGTTTATGGAGCGCAGCCTGCTCTAGTGGCGATGAAGCGTTCACCCTGGCTATTTTGTTGGCGGAGACATTGGGGCTGCTTCAAGCTCAACAAAAAGTAAATATTCTTGGCACCGATATTAGTCAAGTGGTATTGGAACAGGCCGAATATGGCATCACTCATGCCCGACGTCTGGAACAAATCCCGGCTCATTGGCGTGAGAGTTACTTTCGTCCGGTTGGGTTGGGGCAATGGCAGGTGATTCAGGCCATCCAACAGATGTGTACCTTTCGCCGGCTCAATCTTATGAGTAGCCCGTGGCCCTTTAGAAATCAATTTCACGTCATATTTTGTCGAAACGTATTGTACTATTTTGATCAAGCCGACCAACAAATGCTGGTCGAACGTTTATACGATTTCACCCTCCCGGGCGGCTGGCTGATTACCAGCGTAACCGAATCGCTGCGATCAATGCAGACGCGCTGGCACGTGGTCGAAACGGGAATTTATCGAAAGATTTAATGTCGCACAAACCATGAAAAAAATTCGTGTTTTAATTGTAGATGACTCCGCTTTGGTGCGGAAATTATTAACCGCCGGTCTCTCGCGCGATCCGCAGATTGAAGTTATCGGAGGAGCTCGAGATCCTTATACGGCCCGTGATATTTTGGTGGAGCAACGGCCCGATGTCATCACCTTAGATATTGAGATGCCCCGCATGGATGGAGTCACATTCCTGAAGAAATATATGGCGGTCATCCCCACTCCAACCGTCGTAATTAGTTCACTGACCGAACAGGGGAAACGAGTTACCATTGAAGCGATGGAAGCGGGGGCTGTCGACATTGTGCTTAAACCTAAAACTGGTATTGTGGATGGACTGCCGGTGATAATGGATGACCTGGTAGCGCGGGTGAAAGCCGCGGCCAGAAGTAATGTGAGTCGATCAGCATCGATACATCCGGTCGAAGTACCAAAAAGACCTCAAGTCTCGATCAATAATGCTATGGAGGAAACAACCGATAGGGTTATCGCTATCGGCGCTTCAGCCGGAGGCGTGGCTGCTCTGGCTCACATTATTCCGATGTTCCCGGCGGCGGCGCCAGGTATCGTTATTGTCCAACATATGCCGGCCGGCTTTACCACCAGCTTTGCCCAACGGCTCAATAGCCTGGCCAAGATGCAGGTCAAAGAAGCCGAACAAGGTGACCGAATACGACCAGGGCTGGTTCTTCTGGCCCCTGGGGGTGATCGTCACATGGAAGTCCATCGTTCCGGGGGTGAGTATCGGGTCTCATTGATCAAAGCTGAGAAAGTTTCCGGGCATTGTCCTTCTGTTGATGTTTTATTTCATTCGGTGGCTAAACATGTCGGCCGCAATGCCGTGGCTGCCATTTTGACCGGTATGGGGGGTGACGGTGCTGAAGGCATGGTGGCAATTCGCCAGATGGGAGGACGCACCATTGCTCAGAATGAGCAAACCTGTGTGGTTTTTGGTATGCCCCGTGTCGCGTGGGAAAAGGGAGGGGCCGAGACATTAGCCCCGCTCGACGAGATTCCTTTACGACTGCTGAGAGCTTTGGGGTTGTAACATCGGGAGCTTGCGCTGCTCAATTGTCAACCTCGCGCTGCACAACTATGGACCTAGTCCTTGCAAAGCTAGGGAACACGTAATACACAGTTGACAAACGCGCCACTGATAGGCCGCAACCGGCCCGGTTCAAGTTAAAGTAAAAATGATTCTAACCTAAAACAAAAATGATTTAAAGCCAAAGTGGAAATGATTTCCATCTCAAATCAAAATGGCTGCCTGAAAACCAACAAAAGAAAGGGAAGTTCATTAATGACAAATAACAATAACTTTTTTTTGGACAGCAAAAGCGACGATATTAAGGACACCTATTTGACGTTTAGTGTGGGGACCGAGCATTACGCTGTTAACATCAATTATGTGACTGAAATTGTGGGCATGCAGAAGATTTCCGAGGTCCCTGACGTCCCACCATTTATTAAGGGGGTGACGAACCTACGAGGCAACGTTGTCGCAGTGATGGATGTGCGGCTGCGTTTTGGCTTGCCTTGGCGCGATTATGATGATCGAACCACGATCATTGTGCTTGAACTCGATGGAGTTTCAACCGGTTTGGTTGTTGATCGGGTGAATGAAGTGTTGGATATTCAAGCCGACCAGATTAACTTGCCGCCTCACTGGCACAGCAACGGCGATCAAGGCGTGATCAAAGGTTTAGGAAAAACAGAAGAGGACGTGTACATCATTTTAGATACGCGGCGACTTCTGAATGATCGTCGTACTCAATTAGATATTTCTCAAGAAATTGCCCAAGTTGCCCATCTAGAAATGGGTTAGTTAATACAAGGAGAATAATTACTATGTCATTCAAAAACTTAAAAATTGGCGCAAAAATAAATAGTGTAGTGCTTATCATTTTGGTCTTGATGGTCATCGTATCTGGGGTTGGTATGTTTTTTATCTACCAAACCAACCAACGTTTAAACACCATTGTCGACATTTCTGCCAATAAGATAAAGCTGGGGGCTCGCATCAATCGCAATATGGTCGAGATCGGCCGGGCTGAAAAAAATATGATTTTGGCCGAGACCGATGAGCAAATGAACACCTATGTCACAGCAATCGATAATTACATTAGTGATCTCAAGGATCGCCAAACTCAATTGGAAGCTTTGCTAGATGAGAGAGATGTAACCCGATTGGATGAATTTAAACAAAAATTCGATGATTATTTGATACTTGATGCCCAAGTGCAAGAATTGACCCGAGCCCACAATGACCGTGAGGCCACGGCACTTTCCCAAGGAAAAGCACGAGAAGCATATGATCAAGCCGCGCAGGTGATAAGTAGTATTGTGGACGAAACTGAAGCCGATCTAGAAAGTGATAAAGCGATTAGCGATGAGAACTTTTGGTTGGCTTTTTATATTCAGGTCACCGTGGTCGTGGTTAGTATAGCTATCGGCCTAACGATGGGTCTAAAAATCTCACGAAGCATTAGTAAGGGCATTAGCGAGATGGTCCGAATAGCCGGAACCATTGCCAGGGGCGATCTCAACCAAAAGGTTACTGTACTTAGTAATGATGAAGTTGGTGAACTGGCGGCCGCTTTCCAACAAATGATCGATAATCTCAACAAGACATTGAAACAAATCAACGCCGTCTCTGATCAAGTCGTTCTAGCGGTTGATCAGGTGCGTTCTGTCAGTCAGGATTTAGCCTCTAATGCTGAAGAACAGTCGTCCGCAGTAGAGGAAGTAACCTCGAATATGGAAGAGACTGAAGCCCAGGTACGTGCGAACGCCGATAGTGCTGGAGCGGCCAATCAGTTGGTCAGTGAAACTCGCAAAGCGGCCGATACCGGGCAGCAAAAGATGACGCGGATGACCGAAGCGATGGACGGCATCGCCGACTCTTCTCGAGAGATTGCCAAAATCATTAAGGTGATCGATGAAATTGCGTTTCAAACTAATCTATTGGCCCTCAATGCGGCGGTAGAAGCAGCCCGAGCCGGACAGCATGGCAAAGGATTTGCCGTAGTAGCCCAGGAAGTGCGCAATTTGGCCGGGCGCAGCGCTAAAGCGGCCAAGGAGACTGCCGATTTGATTGAACTGTCCAGTCACCGGGTTACAGAAGGGGTCAACATTAGCGGTGAAACGGCCGATGCCCTAAATGAAATCGTGCAAAATGTGATCAAAGTAAAAGATTTGGTAGCCGAGATCTCTGCAGCTAGTGATGAGCAAACTCGAGGGTTAACCCAAATCAGCAGCGCAATGGTTCAAGTTAACCAGAGTGCTCAAGGCAGCAGCCAGCAAAGCGAAGAACTAGCCAGCACAGCGGATGAATTGGGCAGCCTGGCCACCCAGTTGCGCGGGGAAGTACGGCGCTTCAAACTACGGGAAGAACAGTTTTCTGCTCATACAGCCGTTTCTCAATTACAACCCGTAGTTAATAGTCACTCAAAGTTATTTCAGCCAGCGGTAAAACCAGCAAACGGTAAGAATGGAAACGGCAAATTGGAGTTGATCCTAGATGAGGATGAACGCGGATACGGTAATTTCTAGGTAAATCTTACAATAGCGAAAAGTGACGGTTATTTGGTCGAATGAAATGTAGGCGGGTTGGCAAAGATAACGCATTGAACGGCGAAAAAATGGCTGTCACTTCTCTTTTTATAAACTCTAATTTACAAACAAGGTAATAATAACTATGAAGAAAATAATGATTGTCGAAGATGCAGCTATGATGCGAATTATTATTAAAAATGTAGTGGGGGATGATCCTAACTTATCCATTGTTGGTTTTGCAGCTAACGGTAAAGAGGCGCTAGAAAAGCTACCTTCACTTCAGCCAGATCTGATTTTATTGGATATTGAGATGCCAGAAATGGATGGCCTGGAATTTCTCCGTCATACCCGATTGAAGAGTCGGGCTAAAGTGATTGTCCTGACCTCTGTCGCGCCTGTTGGCTCCCCTAAAGCTGTTCAAGCGCGGGCCTTAGGCGCAAATGCAGTTATCTCTAAACCATCGGGGGCTGTATCCTACGACCTTGAGGCCAAACGAGGCAGCCAACTCATCCAAACTATTTACGAGGTCCTCGATCTTAAAAACTAGTTACTCTTAACAAGTCAACAATTCGGGACTCTTATGAGGTTTCTATGAGTAATAAAAATACTAACCAAAACCATTCAGATGACATCAACGAAATTTGGAGCCTGTTTGCCGAAGAGGGATCAGAGGCGCTCGATCTCGTTGAGGAATGTTTGTTATACTTAGAAAACAATCCAAGTGATCCTCAGCGAATACCCGAATTATTCCGGGCGATGCACACATTTAAAGGCATGGCCGGTATGATGGGTTTATCTGTAATTGAGACATTAGGGCACGGTGCTGAGGATCTCATTGGCTTAATGCGGGATGAGGGCGTTGCACCCAACCGCGAGATGATCGACCTACTGTTGACAACACTAGATCAAGCGCGAATGATGTTGGATCATGCCACAACTTATCGCCAAGATGCTGAATCGGCCACAGTAGAAACACTTCTAACCCAACTGAGAGCGCTGTTTGCCAAACATCATGCAGCCCCGACTGAAATGGTATTAGAAGAGCCGCTTCTGACCTCTATTATTGCTACTCCAATCCCTGAACCCGTTACCCCCTTACCTCCGTCAGAACCAGATGAACTTGCAGTTCAACAAATCGATCCAGCCACGGACCCACTCTATGTTAATATTTTTTTGGAGTTAGCTCAGGAGCAGATAAGCCGGATTAACACTGCCTCAAATGCCTTATCAAAAGGTGATGAGCTGGCACTTACCGAACTTGAAGACGCTCTTGATGCTCTTAAGCATGCCGCTGAACAAATGAACTACGAGCGTTTGCTTGATACACTAGATAATCTGGCCAAAGTTACCAATGAAACGGATCGAGAGCGAAGAGGGGTTCTGCTAAATGAAATTGAACTAAGGCTGTTCGAGGAGTTGACCGTGATTCAGGAAACCGTGTCACCCACGGTAAAACAGATTCCCGGCAGCTTAAGTTTTGCCTGGCTTTTTAGACGGTGGCACGCCGACCGCGTTTTCTCTGATCTGGCCCATCTGGATGAAGTGGTCAACGAACTGGAACAACTCCTGACCCAACCTGTTCTGGATGTCAACGGATTGACCAACGAACGCCATTTGGCTGATGAAGCAACCTATTTACTGCAAACCATCTACCATAGCTGTGTATTTTATAAACTTGATTTAGCTGCTTATTTGACCCTAGCCTTAGAAGATCTATACGCGCGTATTGCTCAAGCAGAAATGACAGCCAACAAGGCTCTAGCCGAACTAACTAAAAATGTCTTGAGACAACTAAGCGAAACTGTAGACTCGATTCGTGAAGGGGAAGCACCGGAGCCAGTTGATTGGGCCAGTATGATCGAGCAAACCGAAGCTATCCTCTATATTCACACCGAAGGTCAGGTTTCGCAAGTGACCAAAGAAGTACTCGATCTGCTTGATCTCCCTCCGGAATTCAAAGAAGTAATTACTCCCGAGAATCTATTGGAAATCGCCCAGGCTTTGCAAGCAGGCCGACACTTTTTCACTATTTTGGCCGACATCAACCAGAATGAAACTGTGGGGCTGGCCTTTTTTGAGTGGTCTCAATCGGGTGATGTTCAGTTAATCACCAACATCACTATCCTGCAAGGGACCAATTCCCTCTTTAAATTTCTATTAGCAACTGACCAATCTGAGACAGAACTGACTAATATCCTCAATCAGATAGATCCTACCGGTCAATTTCTCTCTTGGGAAGCTTGCGCCTTGCGCGAAGAAATTGATTTTCAGCAGGTTGCCAGCCATAATCCGCGCCAAGAGTCCCGACGCCGGATGCAAATGGAACAAGAGCAGGGTGTAGAACCAATCTTTGATCGAGATGTACTGGCCAACTTTATCGGATCGATTGGCAAGTTACTAGCTGCCCATAGCGTGCTAAAAAAAGTTACGGATCGTATCGCTCAATCAGATTTGATTGAAAACATTTCGCGCTGGCAGCGGCAGTTCAATGGCAATCAGAGCAGCATAGGGCAAGAGATCCAAAAGGCAATTGAAGCCTTGGCCGAGGATGCGCGCGTGTTGAGTCAAGTTGAAACCGAAATGGGGGTAGGTCTTGATCAGCTTTATGAAACCACGCTCGCTATGCGGATGAAATCCATAGGCGATATTTTCAAGCCGTTACAAGGCTATGCAACGACGGTGGCCCAACACTATGGTAAAAATGTGGAATTGGAGGTGACCGGCGCGGAAATCGATCTTGATCATAATACACTTGATATACTTGACAAACCACTACGAGGATTAGTCCAATTTGTGGTAATGTATAGTCTTGAAAATCCCGAGCAGCGTCGATCCGTCGGGAAACCCGCTACCGGTCGCGTGGTCATGCGGGCCATAAAACGTAATAGCCGACTTCAGATCACAATTGAGGATGATGGATGTGGCTTAAATGAGGTGGTTGTTATTAATCGTGCTCAAGAACTAGGCTGGACACAGTTTAACGCAGCCGCACCGGACAAGTTAGCTGAATGGGTGCTCATCGAGGAATTTGGAGCTATTTACAATGATAGCGAAAGCGATTTAGGAGCGATTAAAGCAGAGTTACAGAACTGCCAAGGCCAGCTTACGCTCTCGCCTCGTCCCAAAGGTGGGCTACGTTTCGAGCTAACTATACCGCTCACCATGTCTGTTTTAAATGGTATGGTGATACGTGCCGACCAAGTACAATATGTAGTACCTATCGACGTCATTCATCGCATTATCAAACCGGCCCAATCCGAGATCATTCATGCATCCGCTGATGGTGGGCAAAATTTATTAAGGTTAGGTGAAGAAGTTATCCCAATTCATTATCTCAGCAGTGCAGCTAATGAAGGTGTCAATCCGGAGAACTTAATGGTTGTCATTGAACAAGGCGAGCATTCGATCGCCCTGCCTGTCGAGGAGTTGATTGGGGAGCAGCAAGTTCTCATCCAGCCGTTGCAAGGACATATTGCTGGAATTCGAGGCATCTCTGGTTGTGCGTTATTAGGGGATGGTGAGATTGGGATGATTTTGGACTTCAATGAAATCGAGCTAAATTCGTGAACTTCTATATACGACTAAAGCAACCCTGTGTTTGAAAGTCGTTTATTATGAAAGCGTCTACGCCTGGTTTTGAGTATCAGGTGTCGTAAAGGTAGAGGGAGAAGCAACATGCACGGTATTATCCATACTGAACTACAAAGGTATGTCGAAACAAAACATGGACCCGATGCCTGGGAAGCAGTGTTGCAAGAGGCGGGGTTGAATGCCAAGATTTATATGGCCATTAGTACCTATCCTGACAAAGAAATTCTGGCTATAGTGACGGCTGCCTCCAGGTTAACCCATATCCCGACCGAATACATTCTCGAAGATTTTGGTGAATTCATTGTGCCAAGCCTAATGCACATGTATCAGGTTCGGATTGACCCGGCGTGGAAGACAATGGAGCTGCTTCTGCACACTGAAGGAACAATTCACAAGACTGTTCGGCTAAAGAAACCGGGAGCGCAACCCCCACGGCTAAAGTTCGAAAAGACGGGGCCAACTACCCTCCGGCTTCTCTACACCTCATCTCGCAAGATGTCAGCCGTGGCTAAGGGTATCATTAGAGGTGTTGCCAATTACTATGGAGAGTTGGTGACTATCCAAGAGCACAAGCAAGCCGATGGATGCAGTGAGATGAATATTATGATATGGCGTTAAGCCATTGTAGCCCCCAGAATATCAAACCTGATTAGATACTTAAGCTCACCATTAGACTGGTGAGCTTATTTTATAAATATTTGCGAGGATAGGGGACCTATTTCAACTTACTTAAAATCACGGGGAGATATAAAAGAGCTGCCGGGCGCATCAGCGAAACCTGATCGTAGTAAACCTTATAGTTATAAGCCCCGGCCACGCCACAGTTATTCCACAGATTTTCACTCTCCAAGGTGATAACAAAAGCTTCTTCCGTAAACTTGTCTTCGGCAGCGATGTTGTAGGCCGACAGTTCGATTAGCTGATTGAGACCACCGCCCTGGATTGAAAAGGTGACATAGTGATTATCGATAAAATCCGCTTCAAGGGTAAGTGTATACCATTCACCGGCTGTAATAGGTTGCTCCATAAAAGTATGCCACCCGGCAACCCCCGGTGCTGCTTCCCGCCACACCTGCCAATTGTCCTTGTCCGATGAAAAGGGATTAGCTATGTATTGAATTCCAGCTGTAGAAGTTCTGAATTGATCGGGGGCGATCTGTCGTGTATTTTGGAGTGAGAACTCCGGCCCGGTTTGCCCGGAATTTTCTGTGGCTGGATCGATGTAGGCATGAACTTGATAACGCCAGATATCCGTTTGATGGGTATTTGGATAATTTTTGTAACCAATTAAATGGTTACTCTTGGTCGAGGAAGCCTGATTGGCCCAAACGAGCAAGCTGTGTGAACTCTCATAAGCCACATCCACACTACGAGCCACACGGCCAACGCCGGAGCCGTAGCAGCTATTTCCGCCGACGATTTCCTCAAACAACAACCAGTTCGTTTCTGTTTCAAAGTTATCTGTAAATATGGAGATAAATTTTGAGGACTGGAGAAGTGGGACAGGCCGCAAACGGGAAATGGGGATAAATTCGGTGTAAACACTTATCAAGAACCCCAACAGAATAACAAAAACTACATGCCTCATATCCCACCTACCATTGATGGTTTATGTAGCCGCTCAATGGCTCAGAGCGCCGGTTTTGGATACCAATTCCAAACCGGCGCTTGACCTGACATCTCCGGCAGGAACAAACCATCCATTTTTCCGGTCCTGACATATTTTACCAAAAAATCGACAATGCGTCTCTTTTGTCCTTTTTGGCCGGTAGGCCGATCCCGTTCTACCCGCCACACAGCGCCTTCAACCGGATCAATGGCCCCGTGGAATCCGTAGACATTCAACTTATCCATCGCGGCTTCAATACTAAATGCACCGCCCCGGTGCAGCAAAGCCGGGGTGACAAAATCACCGGCCAACCGAGCCAGCAGCTCATCATAAGGTAAGCGCTCATCTTCAATCATCAAATCGAACACCACAAACGGCTCATGCGGCAGTTGGTAGCGAGTCCCGTGGGCTTGCATAAGCCATTCCCCCACCAGGCGCTCGCCGTCGCGTAAGACGGCTAAAAACCGTTCATAATTTTCATAGCTCCAGTTGTGAAAGTGGCGATGCTGCTCATGCGGCGATGAAGCCGCCGTCCACCCGGCTCGGCCCAGTGGGTAAATGGTCTGCCCTATTCGAGCCACTCCCACATTAGAGCCATCCAGTTTTTCCTGAACAATCACTTCATCATTTTTATCACGTGTTTTTACAGTAGCAATCCTAGCCTGCCCTTCGTGACAAGAGTGGTCGCCCGGTCCCATCCGGCTTCCGGGTAAGTGAGGAATATGGCCGTAATTTTTTCTTCCTAAGGGCTTTTGTGTCATATTACATTTAACCGTATGAACTTCTTCAATGCCAGCATAGCTTGCTCTCGCGACAGTTACAAGTATACTCAACTATTCAAATTATGGGAGAATAGTTAGCGGAGTTCCATCGCAATGTCCTCTACTAGCTGCTATTTTCAAAGGAGCCACTATGGGCGTCAACCCGAAATCTCTCGAAGTTCGTAATAACACCGAAGACAGCCAATATGAAATCAATGTTAATGGGTATCTGGCCAAAATCGAATACGTTTTACGAAATGACCGGATCATCTTTGTGCATACCGAAGTCCCCGACCAATTAGAAGGCCAGGGGATTGCCAGCAAAATGGCCCGGTATGCCCTGGAAGATGTCAAAGCCAAGGGCTACAAGGTCGTGCCTCGCTGCCCGTTTGTTAGAGGATACATCGAGCGGCACCCGGAATACCAATCGCTGGTGCAATAGCGCAAAAGGAAAGAGGCCTTATGATTGAACTTTATCGCCCCGTTGACTGTCACGAATGCGCCGATATTGAAGCGGCGCTCAAAGAGATGGTCTTGGCCCACCGGATCATTACTGTGGCGGATGGACTGCAGCCTGCTGCCCTACCGGCCGCGACTCCCCTTCCGGCCATCAAGGACGAGGGGCAGATTTTCGCCGGCCAGACTGAAATCAACGCTCATCTCAAAGAGCTAGAACACATTGCTTTTGAATGGCGAAAGTACCAATCAGACTCCTGCTACACTAACGAGGCAAATGATTTTTGTTTGTAATTTACTTTTTGGCAAAGTTCCGTGCTTATCGTTATCTAAACCCATAGACCATTTTGGCCCTTCAGCCCCGCAGCGAAGTTTGTTAACGAGCCTCAAACTCTTTATGTTCTACCTCTTGCTCTTTTATGGCCTTTTCTAATTCCTCAATTATTAATTGGCTAAAAGTTGGCACGTTTTGGGGAGAAAAAACATTGATAGTCAAATTTTTAAAACCGTCGCTTTAAAGTTACAATGGGGGTCATTACTGAGCCTAGGGTTTGGCGTCCAGAGGAAATAGATCGACGCGTTACCCTGCCACAAACTGCGGTGCCTGACACAGCGTCAAGTACATGCAACGTCGGTAGTGACTTCTGTATGAAGGTTGACGGTAAGGTCAGGCTATCACCTATCCTAGTTATAGCTAAAGACCGAAATATTGCCCTACAAAAAAGGACACTAATATCACAGTCAATGAGCCAATCGACATCTGTGATGCTTTAGATAAAATGGGAGAGGGTACTAATCAAGTTATTACGGTCAAAATACCGTAATCGCTTGCGTTTTTGGTAGTTGGGTTGCCAAGTAATTTGGCCGAGGAGACAAAAAATAGAGAGAAAGCCAAGTTGGCGATGATTAACCAAAGGAGGAGTAATCATGTGGATTGAAGTAAATGAATATTCTATTAATCCCAGCAAGATAAATGTTCTATCAATGTATTCTAAGTATGGTGATTATCAACATAATCGCGACAAAATTTGTCACTATATCTATATTCTGCTCGACGGAGGAAGAATAGACATAGAATTCGAAACAGAAGAACAGTGTCGGATGGAGATTAATAGAATAAAGGAGAAAGTTGGTAAATCCATTGTTGAGTAGTAATAAATACCACTATCGTACGGTGTTTATTCTCAAGGGAGCCGCTTTGTACATCTCTTGTAGTAAGGTCTATTCATAGACCATAATTCTATAGATTTCAACCTACACCCCCTGCTATAAAAGACCGTTAGCAGGGGGTGTATTATACTAGAGTTAAAGCGGCAACAACACTCCCCCGCAATACATCTTTTGCCCCATTACATCGATTCAATCTCACGACATACTTTTGATAGTTGACTAACTTTCATTAAGTTGGGTTGAATGGGCTATTCGAGACTCCGTTGTCCAAATTGTTGGGTTTCGCCAACGATTCCGGGACTAACGTCTAAAATGAAAGTCTGGTCGATCGTGATTCTGATTGACTCGACGCTGGTTTCGGTCATACCAGCCCGCAGCGCCACCAGGATCAGCATACGCGACAGCCTGGCTTAAGCCTTACGTGGCATCATCTCAACACATCAAATCATTGTCAACCTCCAGGTTAGCCTCATTTCGACATTACTTTGGCTGCTGCGCGCAACCCAACTGGGTTCGTCTTGTAAATCCTGCTTAACTTGTCTAAAATACCCTAATCGTAACTAAGCACTCACCTGCTTAATCACAACTTTCTTAGCTGATAAGTTAAATCAAATCATTGGAGACACATCATGCCAAGCGAAAACTTGATCATGACCCTCGGTAAAGTCATTGTCGCCGCGGCCTGGGCTGACGGTGAGATTACCAACGACGAAATCAACAGCTTAAAGGATTTATTGTTCTATCTACCGCGCACTGGAAATGGCGTGGATGGCCGGCTGACCGAACAAGAGTGGGCCGAGTTGGATATTTACATCGATTCGCCGGTGGGCGCTGAAGAACGGGCGCGATTGATTGCCGACCTGCAAGCCGCCGTGCAGAGTGAGGAAGACAAAGCCTTGGTCTTAGCCACTCTGGAAGATTTGGTCGAGGCCGACGGCACCGTGTCCGCCGAGGAACGAGCCGCGATTGAAGAAATTCAACATGCGCTCAATGATGTTGGTACCGGGTTTTTGGGATTTCTTAGCGGATTAGTCGGCGGGGCCATGAACCGGCGCTCGGCGGCGGTGGTAAATGCCCCCAATCGAGAAGATTACCTCGAAGAGTTTATCAAAAACAAAGTCTACTACTCTGTCCACCGGCAGCTTGAGGCTGAAGGCAAAACGTTAAATGTAACGGACGACGAACTGCGCAAACTCGCTCTGGCCGGCGGGTTGATGGCGCGAGTAGCTCATGCTGATCGGACCGTCACCGTCGAGGAGCGAGACATGATGAAGCAACTGCTGCAAGCCGCGTGGCCTATTTCACCCGAAGCGGCGACTTTGGTGGTTGAAATTGCGGTGTCCGAAGTCAATCAAAATTTAGACTATTTTCGCCTGTCGCGCCAGTTGGCTAAGGTAACGCACATCAACGAACGCGTGGCCTTTATCGACGCCCTGCAGAAAATTGCCAGAGCTGACGGCACGGTTACCCCGGAGGAAAGCGCCGAAGTTTGGAGTATCGCCCAAAGTCTCAGCGTAACTCAGGCCCATTTAGCTAAATATCGAAATGAGGAAACCGGCCAATAAATGGCCGACCCGTTAATTGTATATGCAACGCTTCTAGGGGCCTTAATCCTCTTCATCACCGGTACTATCCGCTATGATCTGGTGGCCCTCCTGGCTTTGATGTTACTCACCTTGGCAGGCATCATTCCCGCCGAGGATGCTTTTCTCGGCTTCGCCAATCCGGCCGTCATCACTGTGGCGGCGGTGTTAGTGCTGAGCCGCTCATTGGAAAACGCGGGATTGGTCGATATTATCGGCGGCTGGGTTAGCCGGGTCGGCAGTTCGCCGACGACCCAAGTGAGTGCTTTGACCGGTCTGGTCACGTTGCTATCGGCCTTTATCAATAATGTCGGCGCGCTGGCGCTGCTCCTACCCGTGGCCATTCGTCTGGCTCGCCAATCGAAACGTTCACCCTCGTATCTGTTAATGCCGATGGCTTTCGGTTCGCTGCTGGGAGGGATGACGACCTTGATCGGCACGCCGCCAAACCTCATTATCGCCAATTTCCGGAGGCAGGCGATAGGCGAGCCGTTTCAAATGTTCGATTTTAGCCCGGTCGGCCTGGGCGTGGCACTGACCGGGGTGCTGTTTATCGCGCTGATCGGCTGGCGGCTGGTTCCCCAACGGCGAGGGCAATCATCGCGGGAAATGCTGTTCCATATCGATGATTATTTGAGCGAATTTGTCATTCCGGAAGATTCTGACCTGGCCAGCAGCACAATTAGAGATATTCCCAACAACCACGGCGATTTTATTATTGTGGCCGTGCTGCGTGGCGACGCCCGTTTTAGCGCCCCCAGCAAATATCTTACGCTCAAGGCCGGCGATATTTTAATTATCCGGGCCGGCTCAGAGGCCATTGCTGACTTTGCCAAAACCCACCATCTGACTCTGATCGGCGACAAAATCCCTGCCGAGGGGGCCTTAACCACCAAAGAGGTCGGTTTGGTTGAAGCGGTGGTGACGCGCTACGCTCGCGCCGAACGGCGAACCGCCCGTGATTTAAGCTTGCGCAATCGCTTTCAAACCAACTTATTAGCCTTAGCGCGACGCGGCCGGGCTTTTGAAGGCCGGCTCAATGACGAACGGTTTCGGGCCGGAGACGTGCTGCTGCTGCAAATGCCATATGAAGGCCGCAGCGATACGTTGTCGGCGTTGGGGCTGCTGCCGCTGGCCGACCGCGACATCAAATTGGGCCAACCGCGTCGATTGATCGGCACGTTGAGCATCTTCATTATTGCCATTGTCCTCTCAGCTTTGGGCATTTTTCCTTCGGCGGTTGCCTTTATGGCGGCGGCCGTATTGTTGATTTTAAGCGCCGTTATTAGCCTGCGAGAGGCTTACGCCAGCATTGATTGGAGTATTATCGTGCTGCTGGGGGCGATGATCCCGGTCGGCCAGGCGTTGGAGACCACCGGCGGCGCGGCACAAATTGCCGAACTTTTGCTACGCACCGCTGGGAATTTGTCGCCTATCCTGATCTTGGCGCTGGTGCTGTTCGTGACCATGTGTCTTTCCGACGTCATCAATAACGCCGCCGCCGCCATTGTCATGGCTCCCGTGGCAATTAATCTGGCCAATGGGCTGGGGGTATCGGTCGATCCTTTTTTGCTGGGTATCGCTATCGGCGCTTCCTGCGCCTTCCTGACGCCCATCGGCCATCAGAGCAATACGTTGGTCATGGGCCTGGGCGGGTACTATTTCGGCGACTATTGGCGGATGGGCCTCATCCTGGAGCTGCTTGTGTTGCTGGTGTCGGTCCTGCTATTGCCTGTTTTCTGGCCCTTCTAGCCCGATCTGCCCAAGGCGCAATCTTGCGAAAATGACGACAGACTTATAGACTAGAAGCGCATCATCCAAATCACCTTACAACTATTCAGGGGACAGGCACTTCTACTTTTTTTATAGGGAGCGTTGAACAGGCACAACGGTTCATTTACCGCGATTAAGTGCCAGTACTTAGCCTGTTGAATAGAAATATTACATCAATGAGGAAAAGATAAGGACACACCTAATGCCGCTCACTGATTTAGATCAGCTCTCCCTGCGTCTTCTGGATATCGCCGCGCAAGCCGCCTTCAAGGTTGAAGGATTGCTACTGGAAGGCTTTGCCACGAACAAGTCCACACGCGAAAAAACTAATCGCCATGATATAGTCACCGAGTATGACCACCAATCTGAAGAGACCATTATCAATTTTATTCTCAACCAATACCCTGACTCCCAAATTTTAGGGGAAGAGGGCGGCCATCGCGGCGATGGGGCCGTGCAATGGTTTGTCGATCCCATCGATGGAACGATGAACTTTGCCAACGGTATCCCCTTTTTCAACGTATCGATTGCCGCCGCGCTCCAAGGGCGGATGCTGGCCGGCGTTATCTATGATCCCATTCGGCGCGAAATGTTTTCGGCATCGACCGCGGGCGCTTTTCTCAACGCCCGGCCCATTCGCGCCGTCGGCCACCCCACGGAAGCGGAAGCCCTACTGCTCACCGACTTTCCCTATGCCGACCAGGCGATCACCACCGATGATTACGGCCTATTTGCCGAGATGGTCCAGCGATTTCGCTCCGTCCGGCGGATCGGCTCGGCGGCGCTAGAGCTGGCCTACGTCGCCTGTGGCCGGGCTGACGCCGCTTTTCTGGGTTTGGGCAGCGCCTGGGATGTCGCCGCCGGCATGATGCTGATCGAACAGGCCGGCGGGCAGTATCTGCCCATCGAAAGCTTAGCTACCGGTATATGGCCACCCTCTCGATGTGTGGCCACCTGCGCCGGTTTTGATATCGAACAGTCGGTGTTAAAAACGTTAGTTGGATAGTGGGTTGGTTGGATAGTTGGCCGGTTAGATGGTTGGCTGAAACCCACCCCGCTAACCAACCAACAAACTATCCAACCAACAAACTATCTAACCAGCCTACTATCCGTCTATTTTCAAAGGAAATTATGACTCGACAAATATATGTACCTCCCCCACCTCAAGTTGATCCCCCCAGCCGCGAGATTTACAGCATGATGGGGCAGGCCAATATCTTCCAGATGATTGAGGATTTTTATTTAGAGCTTGAGCAGTCGACTATCCGCCATCTTTTTCCCGATGATATGGTAGCGGCCTCCAAAAGATCGGCGGCCTTTTTTGTGGGGGTGCTCGGCGGCCCGCCTTTGTACCAGCAGCTTTACGGTCCGCCCATGATGCGCGCCCGGCATTTGCCGTTCATCATTGATGAGCCAACTCGCCAGGAATGGCTGGCCTGCTTTGATCGAGTGCTGGAGCAAGCCGTTGAGACATACAATTTTCCCGAGGTGCATTTGGCCGGGTTTCGCCAGTTTCTCATCGGTTTTTCCGGTTGGATGGTGAATACCGCGTCTTAGTCAGCATGGCGAGTGATTTTTTAGCCGTAGGTTGATTTATCCGGGGTTAGCCCTAAAATAGAACGTACGAGTAACCGGCAATTCGTACTTGAAAAAGATAAGATCATGGCTAATTTAACTCGCACCCAAGTTTTGACCATTGTTCAAATCGCTCTGGAAAGAGGCGATATTCCCAATTTGGTGGGCGTTGATGTGTCGGGGCTTGATCTCCATCAGGCCACTCTGGTTTTGACCAATTTTAATCGAGCCAATTTGCGCGGGGTCAATTTGCGCCGAGCCAATTTGTTATCGGCCAACTTGAGCGAGGCCGATCTCAGTCGGGCTAATTTGATCGGCGCTAACTTGAGTGGAGCTACGCTGCGGCGGGCCAATTTGAGTCTTACCAGCTTGAACGGCGCCAATCTGTTTGAAGTGAATATGAGTGAAGCTGATTTAAGCGGCGCGGAAATGATCGGGGCCAACTTGCGCGAGGCTGATTTGAGCGCCGCCAATTTGAATCGAGCCAATCTAACCGGGGCCAACCTTAGCGAGGCCAGGTATAATAACGCCACCCTATGGCCGGTCAATTTTGATCCCTCAGCGGCTGGGGCTGTTAATGAGGATACCTGATCCACTTATTGAGTGGGCGAGCGAGGCAGATAGATGGTTATAGTGGCACCTTGATCGGATTCGCTGTCAACTTCAATATCGCCGCCGTGGTGTTTTATAATGCCCAAGGCCGCATAAAGCCCTAACCCGGTTCCTTGCCCCACGTCTTTGGTGGTAAAAAAGGGTTCAAACAGATGCGCCTGAACGGCCTGGCTCATACCAACCCCGTTATCATTCATCGTCAGCCGAATATAATCGCCGGGGCTTAGCGAGCCGAGATTTTCGACCTCGCTTCCGGTCAAATGAATATTGGTTGTTTGAAGTTCCAGCACACCTCCCCGAGGCATCGCATCACGAGCATTGAGCGTTAGATTGATTAACACCTGCTTAAATTGGCCGACATCGACCCTCGTCCACCACAAATCAGCCGCCAGTTGGATTTTTAAATCAATCGATGGCTGGATCAACTGCTCCAATAAGCCCCTGATTTCAATAATTAACTCATTTAGATTAATGGAAACGGGGCGCCGTTCATCGTTATTACGACTAAAGGCCAAGAGCTGCTGCGTCAGGGTAGCGGCCCGGTGAGTGGTCTGTTGAACCCGCTCTAAATCGCTCACCACCGGATGACCGGCCGGCAGTTCATTGATGGCTAAAGCCAGGTAACCGGTCATAGTTGTAAACATATTGTTGAAATGATGGGCAATGCCGCCGGCTAATTGGCCAACAGCTTCCATTTTTTGAGATTGATGCAGGTGGGCTTCTAAATTCCGGCGTTCGGTAACATCTTGACAACCGCCATAAATAAAAGCGACCTCGCGGCGATTATCGTCCCAAATAGGTCGGGCTATATCTTTAAGCCAACGCTTCGCCCCGTCTTTTGTCAAAATACGGTATTCAACACTGCTTGGCCGGCCCGCTTTTAGCCGTTCATTATGCTTGAGCAATTGCGGTAAATCCTCCTCATAAACAATAGCCGGCCAGCCCCCCCGAGCATCAATCTCTTCAAATGTAAAACCGGTTAATTGGGCCGCTGACTCTTCAGTGGCCCAAAGTCGATGAAATGTCGCCTGATCGTCTACCCGTAATACGTAAGCAATCTTAGAGATAACTTCCGAAATCACGCGATACCGCTCTTCGCTTTGCCGGACCGACTCGAACAGGCGGGCATTATTGATGGCCAGCGCGGCTTGCTCGGCGAAAATCTGCATGACGTGTACATCATCCTGGTTATAGGCATCTGCTGTAAAGTTATCGATGGTGAGAATGCCGATCGGCTCCTGACCAACCAGCAGCGGCGCACCAATCCAAGATTGCAGTCGATCGCCTTCCGGCCACTGTAACCAAAATGGTTCGTTAGCGCCATCATTGATCACCAATAATTGACGGCTGTTAAAAGCGCGAACCGTGGGATTCTGGCTCGATAGAGGAATTCGATCGCCAACGTGAGATAAGGCGACAGACCCCAAACCGTGAATTAAAACCAAGGCATCACCCTCTTTCAAGAAAATGCCGCCGCCATTGTGAGCAATCACCCGATCCAACTGCTTAAAAATTTCGGACAAAAGGTTGGGCAGGTCAAGGCGACTATTCAAAATAGTGGCCACTTCGCGCAGGCTATCGGCCACTTGCCGCTGACGGCGCTCCTGCTCGAGCGAGCGGAACAGTTCTATTGTACTGGCGATCTGTCCGGCTATGATTTCGCCCAACTGAACTTCTATCGATGAAAAAGTTCGCTGAGGATCATCGGTGGAAATGCCCATAGTACCAATCACTTGCCCTCGGGTTTTGAGCGGGACAAGCAGCAATGTATGAATATTGTGGGCAACGATGGCTTCTTGAGGGGCGGGGGGCAGTGGATATTCTTGAGCGTTTGAAATGATGACCGATTTTCCGGCGTTGAGCAACTTATCGAACATTAAGTCTTGAGAGATGGAAAATGTGCGGCCGACAGCGCTGTAATTGCCCCGACACGGGGGTTGGTGCAGACCATAACGGTACTGGTTGTCCGGCTAGAATTAAGCAGCGAGATAGCCGTGCTATGGGCCTTAAATAAGTTGGCCGTCTCTTCTACAATAGCTTCTAGAGCTGGTTGAAGTTTCGTTGCACCGGCCACGGCTTGAGCCATCCGATTGAGGGCCGGCAGTGTCTGCGTGCACAGCTTAAAGTCCTCACGTAATGGTTTTTTTGACATACTTGTCTCGCTTATCCACACCTTTGTAGTTGGATCAGACAAGGGACGGTATTTGTGCTTGTTAAAGTGGTTCAATAATACACTCCCAAACCGTGTCCCGGTCGGTTTGGCGATAGAGTAGTGCCGGGATAAATCGGGTCACAGCCAACCAGAACAAGATCAGTCGACTGACCTCTCAAGTAACTAATATCAATTGATGTAGGTCAGATTATTATGGAGTATAGCACAGCTAGTTTCATTGTACCCTGGTCATTTGACCGGGTTTTGCATTAAAAATAAAGGTTCCACTACCTTTGTACTTTAAAGTATTATGGCCAGAAACCAGGTTTTTAGCGTTAAAAAAGAACGCTTTTTGCCCCAAGAGGCCATGAATTAGGACTCAAAAACCTGGTTTCTAAAAAAGTGCAAACATAGTGAAGGTTTATTACCAAACAAAGAACAAGGCCGATTTCTTTTTGAAGGAAGAATTACCGAATGGTCAAAACGGCTTTTGACGAAATTTGGCTATGTGTGTATTATATGAGGCTAATTAGTCAGCCGAAGATGCCTGTCTAAAATTTTTAGAGAGGTATGCTTATGACTACTATTTCTCCCCTTTCTGATCCGGTGACATTTACTAAGCCCCCCTTTACCCAGTACCAGCTTGATCGTGCTTATGATGAACTGTTTGAAGATGATGGTTCGCCCCGGGGGCAGTATAAAGCATTATACAACCGTTTGCTGGAATTACCTCCCGAAGAGTTGCATCGCCGCCAGCAAGCCGCCGACGTTTCTTTTCTACATCAGGGGATTACGTTCACGGTATACGGCCGTGATGAGGGCACCGAGCGCATCTTTCCCTACGACCTTCTGCCCCGCATCTTAACCAATGCTGAGTGGAAGACCGTAGAGAAGGGTCTCACTCAGCGCATCACCGCCCTCAACAAATTCCTGCGCGATGTCTATCACGATGGCCAAATTCTAGCCGATGGGGTGGTTCCCAGGGACCTGGTTTATAGTTGCAAGCATTATCGCCGGGAAATGCGTGGCATTCAAGTGCCGCGTGATATTTACATCTCGGTGGTCGGCACCGATTTGGTCCGCTTGGACGATGGCAGCTTTGCGGTATTGGAAGATAACCTGCGCGTGCCCAGCGGCGTTTCCTATATGCTGGCTAACCGGCAGGTGATGAAGCGCGTGTTCCCTCACCTGTTTGGAAACTACGGGGTCCGCTCCATCGATCATTACGGACAGGCTATTTTATCAACGCTTCGCTCTTTAGCTCCACATACCCGCTCGTCCGACCCCACTATTGTGCTGCTGACGCCCGGTGTTTACAACTCAGCATATTTTGAACATACATTTCTGGCTCAGTTGATGGGCATTGAATTGGTTGAAGGCCGTGATCTGCTGGTCCATAATAATATCGTTTACATGCGCACCACCGCCGGATTGCGACAGGTCGATGTGATATACCGGCGCATCGATGACGACTTTATCGATCCGCTGGCCTTCCGCCCTGACTCCATCTTAGGCGTGCCCGGCCTGTTCAACGCTTACCGAGCCGGCAATGTGGCGCTGGGCAACGCCATCGGCACCGGCGTGGCCGACGATAAGGCTATTTACGCCTATGTCCCGGCCATTATTCGTTACTACCTTAATGAAGACCCCATTCTCCCTAACGTGGAAACCTATCTCTTGGATGACGACGTTCAGCGAAAATACGTCATCGACCGGTTGGATCAGCTTGTGGTCAAAGCGGTCGGCGAGTCGGGGGGATACGGGATGTTAATTGGACCGCACAGCACCGCGGCAGAACGGGAAAAGTTCAAAGAGCTTATCCAAGCCAATCCCCGCAACTATATTGCCCAACCTACGCTAAATTTATCGCGCGCGCCTTGTTTTATCAACGGGCAAGTCGAGGCCCGACATGTCGATCTACGCCCCTACATTTTGTACGGCAAACGGGTGACCATTGTTCCCGGCGGGCTAACCCGCGTGGCCTTGAAACGGGGCTCACTAGTGGTCAACTCGTCTCAGGGCGGCGGTAGTAAAGATACCTGGGTGTTGTATGAATAAGCCAACGTTGTTATTAGTGAGAAAAGGCGGACGATGTTATCACGAGTAGCCGACAGTTTATATTGGATGAGCCGCTATCTGGAGCGAGCCGAAAACGCGGCCCGTCTGATTGATGTTCACTTAAACCTCAGGCTCGATCAGTCGCCCAAGCTGGGTGGCTCGCGTTGGGTTCGGCTGGCGGCCAGTTTGCAAACCCCGCTGCCCACCACCGGCGATCATAACGATGATTTTAAGATGGTCGATTGGCTGACCTTTGATCTCTCAAATGCGAACTCAATTGTCAGTGGTATCGGGGCGGCCCGTGAAAACGCCCGCCATGTGCGCGAACAAATTAGTTCTGAGATGTGGGAACAGCTGAACCAGCTCCATCTCGCCGTCAAACAGGCCGACAGCGAGGTCATCTGGCTGTCTCAACCTCATCAATTTCTGCAATCGGTCAAAGATGGGGCCTATTTCTTTCAAGGTATCACTGACTCGACAATGAATCATGGCGAAGGCTGGCACTTTATTCAAATTGGACGCTATATTGAGCGAGCCAGATTAATTGCCTGCCTATTGGATACCCACTTTACCACTTTTTATCAAAAGCCCGACTATGTCATCGGCTCGGATGATTATCTGGAATGGGTGGGGCTGCTTCAGGGCTGTGCCGCATTTGAATCGTATCGGAAAGTTTACACGGCGGACGTAACGCCGACTCGGGTTGCGGAATTCTTGCTGCTCAATTCGGAGCTGCCCCATTCGGTCTGCTTTGCCATCGACCGGCTGCAAGATGCGCTCAACGGCTATGCCGAAGCGACTGAAACCCGTAAAGTAGGGCGAGTTTATCGCATTCTAGGTCGCTTACGCGCCGCGCTCGATTTTGATCAGATCGATGAGATCATGGCCGGCGGGCTGCATAATTACTTACTCGATCTGCAAGAGCAGTGTTCTCAAATCCACGAGTCACTGTACAAAATGTGCATCGATTATCCTATCGAGACCGCTTTGACCGCCTAACCTGAATATGATTGTTTAAAAGTTAGTTCGGTGGTTAAACAGAAAAAAAAGGTAGGAAGTAGGTAGTATAGAGGAGGCAAATTTTTTACTACCTACTCCCTACTCCTTACTTCCTACCAAAACTAAATCAAGGTTGGTGAACCGTGTATTATTCAATTCGTCACATAACTCGTTTTCGGTACAGCGCCCCGGTCCGCGAAAGCGTTATGGAACTCCGTATGCGTCCCCGCAATGAGGGCTACCAACGGCCCCAAACCTTTGAAATTGTTACATCATCGCGCGCCCAAGTTATGAGCTATCGGGATTATCTGGGTAATACGGTCGATCATTTTAACATCCCGGCTGAACACTCTAAGTTGACTGTTACGATGTCCTCTTTGCTTGAGATGACCGTGATGCCGGAGCTACCCGATGCTATTGACTTCAACGCCTGGCAAATACTTGATCGACTGACAGCGCAAGGCGACTATTGGGAAACGCTGCACCCTAGCCACTTTGCCAAACCCACCGATCTGCTCATCCAACTGGCCAATGAATTTGAGCTTCAGCGCCGGACTGACCCTTTAACGCTACTTAGAACGTTAAACGGCCAACTGCACCAAGCTATCGCGTACGTTAAAGACAAAACTAAGGTTGATTCGCCCATTGATGATGCGCTCAAAACCCGAGAGGGCGTTTGCCAGGATTATGCGCATATCATGATCGCGCTAGTACGCCGGCTTGGTATCCCCTGTCGTTACGTCAGCGGTTACCTTTTTCATCGTGACGAAGACGAGTCGGCGGAAGGTTCGTCGCACGCTTGGGTTGAAGCGTTGCTGCCTGAACTGGGCTGGATCGGATTCGATCCCACCAATAACGTAATGGCCCGCGAGCGTCACATCCGGGTAGCCATCGGCCGAGATTATGCCGATGTGCCACCCACGCGCGGCGTATACAAGGGCGAGGTTGAAACCGAACTGGCCGTTGCTGTTAAAGTGCGTCAGGTCAATGACCCGGCTCCGGAAGAAGACCTGCTTGAACCTGTGTTTCAAACGATGCTGGCTGACCCGGAAGAGCGAGAGGACAGCCTCAATCACCAGCAGCAACAACAGCAACAGCAGTAGTCAGGCGCCCTTGGTTATGCTGGGCCTTAATCGGCCAGCGGCAGCAGCCCCAAGTGGTGAGCGTCAGTTTTGAGCCAATCGCCGATAAGCTGAGCTAAAGCCGCGTAGAAGCCGATTCGATCCGCCTTGGCCACTCGAAGACGCCAAGTTGGCACCCAATACAGCAAATGGCGATATAAGAACTCCTGCTGAAATGCCTCAAACACATCAACCCGCTCTGACCGGTTGAGATACTTGGCATTTAATGCTTCGGTACCCAAATGGTGCATAAATTCCAACTGCACCGTCAAATGATCGGGCAGTTCAAAATTCTCCGAATAAAAAGTTACCTCAGCCTGGCGATAAGCCTCTAAAATCGAGCGAGCCGGATATTTGATAATATCTCCGTTGTGGTTATAAGCCGAGGCATACGGCGGCGCCAATAATTCGGGTATGTCGTTGATAAAGAGATACTCATACTCTATTTGCAGCGTTTTAAGTAGGTCAGCTTCGTCGTGCGGCAGAAGATTTAAAGCTGTCGCAATCGACCGCGTAGACAGGTTTGAGCGCACCGAAGCTTGCTCTAACGTTTTCTGCCACGTTGGCATTATAACTACTCGTTCTGCGGTCGGATAAGCTAACCCCCAGGCTAATAGCCGATAAACCGAAACTCTTCTAATCTCCTGTTCCGATGCGATTTGTGAGAACATTTCTGTATCCATGATCCACCTCGTGGTCTATTTGTAATTTTTGACTCGTGTCACTGTTTGAAGGACTGACCATCAACTCTTGAAAGATAAGAGCTACTGTATACTGTCCTTCTGAGCGACCATAGAAAAGCTGAGAGTCAAATAGCCGCTATGTAACTCTTAACCTCACTGCGTTTCGCTCAAATTTACTTCAAAAGTGTTTCATTCAAGCAGTGGCGGGCAGATCTCATATTCTCATCATTCAGTTGTTTAGGAGTAAGCAACTACGTCTGTGTACTTACCTGATATAAAGCAATTTTATATTGTGAATTATATCACAGCAACCAAATAATTGTCAAGAGATACTCAAGCGAATTTCAGCGTTTTCTTTAGTTAATTGGCCATTTTTTAAGAAATATCGCCAATTAACTAATAATTTGCGCCATACGGATCGATTTAGTATCTTCTCAAGTAAGACAAGGGGAAATTATTAGCAACCATAAGATTGCTCCAGCTAATTTCGATATTAAAGGCACGCCTAATCCCCCATTTTTACCCTATTTTCCATAGCCCAGGTCAACCTACGATGGATTTTGCTATCCGGTGGAGGCAACGCTATATCGAGGGAGAAATACGTCATTTTTATATTTTCACTATGCCTTTTATAATGAAATCCTGTCTCAATAATGGGGGCCACCGTAATTTATAGACTATCGGCAAATTTCTGCTAAAAAGCTAACCTTGGTTTTGACAACACTAAATTATGCACGTACTGCAAGAACCACAACTTGATAAACTTACCCCCTGCCCTTATCTGCCTGGCCGGCAGAAGCAGTTTCAATATTTCTTTGCCCAAAATTTAAACGAGGCGGAGATCGGATCGGTTTTATCGAAAGGTTGGCGCAAGTTTGGCGCTTATTATTTTCGACCGGTCTGTCCTGCGTGCCGAGACTGCATCCCCATCCGTGTCCTGACGGAGGAATTTGTACCGACCAAGAGCCAACGCAAAAATTTAAGGAAAAACGCGGCTGTTCAGGTTAAATTTGGCCCCTTAACTTATAGCCAGCGCGGCTATGATATTTACGTCGAACATTCCAGGAATCGCTTTGATCAGGAGAGCAGCCTCGACGGCTTTTTATTCAACTTTTACACACCCTCATGCCCGGCCTTGCAGTCGGAATATTATCTGGAGGATCAGTTAATCGCCCTTGGCTTTCTCGATCACGGTCATAATTGCCTGAGCAGCGTTTACTTTGTATACGACACCAACTATGCCCACTTGGGCTTGGGGACATTCAGCATCCTCAAAGAAATCGAGTACGCCAAATCACTGGGTTTGCCTTACTATTATCTGGGTTACTACATCCGCGAGTGCCGGCGGATGAACTACAAAGATCGATTCGAACCTAGAGAACATTTTGATTGGGCCAGCGGCGTCTGGCGCAGAGTCTAAGTGAGATATTTGACAAGGGCGCGCCACCTCCGTACTATTAGCGCGATGTTTTTTAGTGACCTGCTTACCCATTGGGAGAAAACCGATGCCGTCAGGCGATCAAGCGGGCCGCAAACTTGGCCCCTATTACATTGAAGGTGTAGTGGGAAAAGGTAGTGTCGGCATTGTTTACCGCACACTGAATAAGCAAGGCGACACGCTCGCCTTGAAAGTTTTCGTGCCACCGCCCGGTGTCGATCAGGACCTGCTGTTAACCCGCTTTGAGCGCGAAGCCAAAATGATGATGCGGCTTCAACATCCTAATATTTTGCCGGTGGTGGATACGGGCCATATTGATGGCTGCGCTTACATGGCTATGCCGCTCATCAAAGGCCAGGCTCTAGATGAGGTTTTGAAGCAGAAGAGCCGGTTCAATGAGATCGAGGCCACTGAAATTGGCTGGCAAATTGCCGATGCGCTTCATTATGCCTATGAGAACGGCGTTATTCATCGCGATGTCAAACCCTCTAACATTCTCATGACCCAAGACGGTCACGCCCTGTTGGCCGATTTTGGCGTAGCCTACGCTATGGACGACCCCGCCTTGACTCAGGCCGGCCACATTGTAGGAACCCCCGCCTACATGTCACCCGAACAGGCCATCCAAGATAAAAAGATGGACCGCCAGTCGGATTTGTACAGTTTGGGGGTTATTCTCTATCGTATGGTAACCGGTCGGCTGCCCTTTAGCGGTACAACCCCTGAAATTCTCCACGCCCATGTTTATGAAAAACCGGCGGCGCCCTCTTCTATTGCGGCCGTATCACCGGAAATGGAATCTATCATTTTACGCGCTATGGCTAAAAAACCGGCCAATCGCTTCCCCGACGGCCGGACAATGGCTAAAGAACTCCTGGATTTAAACCAGCAACTCCGTGAGAAAAGTGGCGGGCAAAACGGGATACGGGCCAAATTCAACCGCTGGTTAACCCGGTTGCGGTCTTGACCCTGCCCGTTAACTGGGAGCTTCGCATTGGGTAAATGGCTTTTGGAGATTAAAGATTCCGCCTTCGATCTCCTAATCTCCAATCTCTTAATCTCCCCGAAACCCCCAAGTTAATTATAGACAGTTACTAAGTTGCCTCATCCCCATCTACATCCGTGAGCTGCTTAATATAGTTGCGGGCATCTTTATCATTGGGGTTAGCCTCTAAAGCGCGATTGAACCAATATATGGCTTCGTCATTTTCTTTACGATCCCGAAAAATAAGACCAAGATTATAGGCAACGTTGGGCGCTTTAGGATCAAGCGCAATCGCGATCTTAAACGCGCCAATGGCCCGCTGCTGTTTCTCGTCGGTGGCTAAAACAGGATTCCCCAGATAGGCCGCCCCCAAATTGGTCCAAACCATGGGGTTGCTGGGTTGTCGCTCGCTGAGGGGTTCTAAAATTTCAACCGCCTGTTTGAATTTTTTTGATAAGATGTAAGCCCCTCCTAAATTCAGCAAGAGATCCGGATGGCTAGGTTCAAGTTTTTGCGCTTGCTCCAACAGTTGGGTCGCTGCCGATATTTGCCCTTGTTCCAGCGCCTTCGTTCCCAATTCCAACAGTTCATAAAAGTCAGTTGTTGTCTCGACAATTTTAGGACGGCGCCGTTTTTTTTCTGAGCCGTTCGTGTTAGCTGTGGTTCCATTCGAATTTTTGCCATTAGGCTGATCATTTTCGTTCACTAAATCTGCTCCAATTTGTATATGCTAATGGTGAAAAAGGAGGTCTAGAAGAAATCGACCGTTTTCTGACTACACTTTGGCCAGAGAATCCAGTTGCTCACGCTCATCTTTCATACTGTCAGCCGAACGTTGAAACTCAAGCTCCGGATTGGGGACTTCTTTACGTAACATTCTGGTTACTGTTGAAATCAACGTCAATCGATCATCATCAAAATCCCCATGTCCCTTACAGCGTGAAGCGCCAATTTCGCCCTCTGGCAAATTATTAGGCGCCTGATACCAGTTCGCCTTACTCTGTTTGAAGAGTTCCGTTAGTTCGACGTCATCTGCCACATATTTCGCCATGCCCAAAATAGGTTTGCCAAAATCACGGATTAAGGGGATGCGCATGATCTCTTCAAAGGCATTAGAGACCAGATAGAGAATCGATTTGTGGTAGATATTGGCACAATGATCATCCTGTTCAGCCTTATCGGTGAGGGTGTAGAGATCAAAATGTTTAAGCGCGCCGTTAGTAATAACCGGCAAATAGGTTTCCTTAAATAATTCTATGGTAATGGCCGGGGCCCAAAAATGGCACGACCTAATAGAATGACCATAGCCCGGCTTACCTTTCATAGGACCAGTTTCAACCTTACCGGATGTAGCTAAAAGTTGAGTCAGAGGGGCCAGAAAGATACTGCCAGCGCTATGAGCCGCCAGGTGAATTTCAATATCTGAATTAGCCGTCAAAAGGTTATCCAGATGCTTCAGCAAAATCCGGCCGCCGCCTTCGGTATTCTTCGTGGCCAGAATTCCATTTTCTTTGATTTCGCCCCACTGAGATTTGCCGCCAAGGGTTCGAGCTAATGGTTCGATGGCATCATCGAGCCGGTCAAGCAGGAAGTTTTTGGCCGCATCCAACGGGCCTTCCGGCCGGCGGCGGCGAAGGGCATCTTCCAGAATATTGGTCAGTGTTGTCCAAAAATCGGTCTTCCAGATGAAAGCTATCGGATAAATCTCATTCTGTAATAAGAGCGGTCGGTAATCAGCAACACGCTGCACCGCGTTTCGATCATTAACCAGGCCCCCGTGGGCATAAAGCAGGATGCGACGTTTAGTCCACCCTTCGGTTATGCGCGGAAAATCATTGGTGAAAATTTGTTCGACATCCTCTTCAGTGTTGCCGAATGTCCCTTCTCGACTCAACTGGCCGTCATTGCCGATGCAGATGACGTGCGGACGAACATTGCTAAAGGTATAAACTTGGGCTTTACCGGCATTGTCAGACAGGCTGGTGGCCGTGGCTTTGGCGCTCCTCAGACGGATGGGCGCGCCCAGCCGGGCCACCCACACATCCATAGCGTTTTCAAGCCAATCATCGTACGTTAGCAAGGCAAACCCATCTTTAGCCCACTCGACGCCCCAGGAATTTTGCACCCAAAAGCCGTCCTCATTATAAGCCACGATCGTGAAGGCATGACCACCTAATTTTTTGTTACTCGGCTCGATAACACCTTCAGGCGTGGGATGATACCAGCCATCATGCACCACGGCGGTAACGTATAAAATGCCCACTTCGTTAATAGCGCTGTGCATCGACACCAGATCTTTATGGTTGACCCGATAATAAGCGCCCAAGGGGCGGCGAACCGCATCATCTATCCGGTCCGAGGTTAAAATTCGGTCAACTTTGTTCAGCACGTAAGGCCAAATTTCGCTCGAGCAAACGCCGTGTTTATGCCAACCTTTCATCGCTCCCCGCGCACTGGAGCCTTCGTACCGCTCGCCGGGCCATTCGTCGTATCGTTTGGCCATTTCATACAGCATTCTGGGACTAACCGGCAGTTCATCAGGATCGATTTTTCTACGCCGCAGCAGATAATTAGCCACCGTTGCCAGAGCAAACCCCGTACAGGCACCTTCAGAACCCTGGTTTAGAATCGGCACCTTAATTAGCTTATATTCCTCTAAATCTATTCTGGGGGGAACCTCAATGAGAGTAGGTTCATAAAGTCTATCGCGAAAATCTGCCGGGTCCGGCAGAACATCAAACGTTCTAGACTCATTATCATTTTGGGCCATAATGATATCCTCCTCTGATGGCATAGGTTACATACGTTCAAACTTTAAACAGTATAGCTTTAAAATCGGTAAAGAGCTACTAATTTTAACGTTTAAAGGATGTTTATTTAGGTAATTGGCCCCTAGTAAAAGGCCAATTACCTTGTCTGCTAAATAAATAGGTTTAAATGAAAAACTCTCGTCGGGGATTGACGAGAGTTTTTTTGAAGTTGCAGGCTATTTTTCGTCAGAGGAGATTTATTCGTCGAACTCAAACGTATCAGCGGGGAAATTTGTCAACGGCGGTTTGCCGATGGCATACACGTTAAAACCCATCTGGTGTAATTCTCGATGGTTTAAGATATTACGCCCATCAAAAATGAAAGCAGGTTTTATCATGGAGTTGAAGATGCGTTCGTAATCCAGTTTGGCGTATTGATCCCACTCAGTCATGATGGCAATGGCATGCGCCCCCTTGGCGGCCTTATAAACATCCGGCTCAAACTCAATCCGGTCGGCCACGTCGGCCAGTTCGTAATGGCGAGCGTTATCCAGCGCGTACGGATCGGTCAGCACGACGTTGGCGCGCTCTTCCAGTAGGGTGCGGCACACATTCAACGCGGGCGACTCGCGTGTATCACCGGTGTTGGCTTTGAAGGCCACCCCAAACAAAGCAATTCGCTTGCCGGCTACGGTATTGAACATCGAGGACACCATGCGCGAGACAAAGCGCAACTGCTGGTATTGGTTCATCGTTACCACTTGCTCCCAGTAGGCCGCTACTTCGGGCAAGTTGTAATATTCACATAAGTAAACTAAGTTTAAAATATCTTTCTTGAAACAAGAGCCGCCAAACCCCACACTGGCTCGCAAAAAGCGCGAACCGATCCGGCTGTCGAGCCCGATGGCGTAGGCTACTTCGTTGACGTCGGCCTCGGTTTTTTCGCACAGATTGGCAATGGCGTTGATCGAAGACACGCGTTGGGCCAAAAAGGCGTTCGCGACCAGTTTGGACAATTCGCTAGACCAAAGGTTGGTCGTGATAATGCGATCGCGCGGCACCCAATGGGCGTAAATATCAACCAGGGCTTGCACCGCTTTTTGGCCGGATGGGGTTTCGCGCCCGCCGATTAAGACCCGGTCGGGGCTATTCATATCTTCGATAGCGGTTCCTTCCGCCAGAAATTCGGGGTTCGATAACACATCGAATTTGATGCCGTTGGAGTTGAGGATGCGCTCCATAGCGGCCGCTGTACGCACCGGCAAGGTGCTTTTTTCCACTACTATTTTGGCGCGATCGGAATGCTCCAGAATTTGCCGGGCGGTTTTTTCCCAGTATTGTAGATCGGCCGCTTTGCCGGCGCCCTGACCAAAGGTTTTGGTTGGGGTGTTGACGCTTACAAAAATAATATCCGCTTCGGCGATGTGGCGATTAACGTCGGTTGAAAAGAACAGATTACGGCCGCGAGCGGCTTTGACCACTTCATCCAAACCGGGTTCATAAATGGGCAGGTTATCAGACTGCCAGGCATTGATACGTTCTTCGTTGATATCAACAACGGTAACACGGTGTTCGGGGCAATTCTTGGCGATGACCGACATTGTCGGGCCGCCGACATAGCCTGCCCCAATACAGAGAATGTTTGCCATAGGAAAAGTTACTCCTTAAAAAATTTTACAACAGTATCTATCGTTCAGGTGAGAATAATTTATAAGACAATTATTAAATGAGGCATTAACAAATACGTCCTACATCTTAATATATAACCGTGGGAACTCTGTAGGAAGTAAGTTAAAAGAAAGTTAGAATTTAAAACGCTGATGATGATACCCCGACCAGAGCAAAAATATCGACGTTTACGCCAGGCGACATCAAAATATGATCGGGGGTACGCAAGGGTGGGTTGAATCCATCAATTTCCAGTAAATGGCTATCCCACGCCGAAATGTTAGCTTCAACAATAGGGTAAGGGGTATGATAAACCTGACCCGTTGACAAAGACCGGGTTTGAGGTGAGTAAGTGAATAAAATATAGCGCTCGACCAGAAAAAACTCTAGCGTGCCCGGCTGTGCCTGCCGGCTCGCCCCGGTGTTTTGGTAGCTAAACCGCGAGTGAAGGGTTTTGTCTACACCATAACGCCCAACATCGTAGGTTATAGCTTGGCCTGTTTGATCGCGCTGTTCATGCATAGCTGCATAAAAATAGGGCAGTTTGAAAAAGGTTCGCGCCAGTTTGACGGCCAGCCATTGGTTGGCGTCCAACGAATAAAACCATACTCCGGCGACGCCTTGCTCATCAAAAACATAAGTACGCAGGTTCGTTTCCATAAAATTTGAAACACCCGGCACGCTGGGGCAGAATCGTGGGCGTACATGCTTCATAAAAAAAGGGACAATCCCCAGATAGGCTCGATCCTCAAATGTATCGACATACAAACCCGGTGGAAGCGTTTGCTGGATGACATCGACGTCATATTCCCAATGTAAAAAGAGCAAGTCTTGCCACGTTTGAAACATAACCGGGCTGCGACCAGCGGGCCGTTCTCTAAGTTTGAGTCTGCTGGCAAGGGTTGGCCGCTTCATTTGACTTAAAATAATACAAGTAACGCTTTGACAACACAAATTTTAGACGGCGAGTTCGTGACGATCAGTGAGTTTGTGGAGTTTTTGGAGTTCATTGAGTTAATCAAGGTTGCGGAATTTGTAGTATCTTCGCAATCAGCCTCTTGCATTTTGGGCTAGAAAATTAGACACGATTTACAAGATTAACAGAATTAAGATGAAGTTCAAGAATCTTGTAAATCTTGTTAATCCTGTCTAAAAACCTTTTTGGTTCCAGCTCATTCGAATTGGGGTTTATAGCGTTTGATGACTTTCAAATTGCATGATGGATGAATATTAATAACAAAATCTCGCGCCGGTGATTTGCCCCGGCGCGAGATGAAGGGTTGAATGGGTAAATACGGCTTATTCCTCAGGTTTGCCGATCCAACCGGGCATATCGATGTGATGCCCGTTTGCCTGGGACGGCTTCAGCATACCGGGCAAAATTTGAGCCAGCAGCAGCGTGGACAGCGGCGAGGAACCGGCCTCGCCTTGACTGTTAACGATGAGCGGACGTGGCGCACTTTCCATCAACCGCTCAGACACATCGAGCGCCTGCATTTCGAGTTGGTACTTGAGCACAGCCTGGTTATCCTGGTAGGATTGGCCCAAACTCATCAAAGCCCGGGCTTCGTTTTCGGCAGCCTTGAGTTCAGCTTTACCTTTGGCTTCAATCTCCAGCCGAATTTTCTCCGCCTCAGTCTCTTTTTCTTGCAGCATCTGGGCCACTTCCTGCCGCGCCCGGTTGAGCGCTTCTTTAACGGCAATGACCTTCTCATCCCGTTCCTTTTTAGCCCGCTCAATTTCCATCAAAATAGTATCTTTGCGACGCTTGCGGATCAGTTCCCACTCTTTCTCATACGCGGCCAGTTCTTTGGCTACCCGCTCACGCGTGGCCAAGTTTTCCCGATATTGATCCGGCAGTTGAACATCGGGGATGTTAGCCCCTAAGATGCGCACGCCGTACCGTTCCATCTGCTGGTTGAGATAGGCTTGCATGTCCTCAACATTGCTGCCGCGCAAATCATAAGCTTTGGCCGTTTCAATTTTTCGGGTGCGACGCCGGATGGCATCTTGTACGGCGCTGCTCAACACCGTGTCAAAGTTGGTGGCGCCAATGGTCCGTACAAACTTGACCGGATCGATGATCCTAAATTTCAGGAAAAACTCAATCGACTTGAGTGGTACGTTTTCTTGAGTCGGCGACGCCAGCACCGGCGCAGTGTAGGGAATTTCGGTTGAGGTATCAACGATGTACTCCACCTTCTCCCACGGTTTCCACAAAAAATTTCGCCCGGGGCTGAGCGTACCCTCGATTTTACCGTAGCTGGAGTAGATGCCGGTAGTTCCTTCCTCAATTTCAACCTTAGCATTCTGCCAGAGAGTGAACCCGGCCACCGCCATAAAAAATAGGGCAGCTACTACGCCTAAAAAGGAAAAGAATGCGGTCGTCGAAAACCCAATGAGAAACAGGGATAACCCGATCCACATCGCCAGAGCAAACCAAAACAGCCAGCCGTAACCTTGTTTGCTCTTGGGAATAACCACCGGCACCAGATGCCCCCCCTCGCCTGATCGGAGCAGTTGGCGGACATTGTTCCAGGTTGTGACCACTTCTTTGACTTTTGAAAATCCTTGTTGTTGCATGGTCATTAGTTGATTCCTCCTGAGATCAATTCTTGTTCATCCGGCACTAAGGCGGCTACTTTTTCTTGAAACCCTTTTGGCTCACTGCCTGTATCGCCCCTAAGGGTTTCAATTTGGGCAGCCCGCTGCTCGATCCGGGCTTTGACGTCGTTTACTTTACGGCGAATCGCTTCGATTTCATCCGCTGAGTAAAGAGCGCTATCTTTTACGCCCAACATTTTGCGAGCGATGGTCATAAAATTGATGTCATTGCTCTCCGCCGGCCCAACGTTGATCACCTGCGGTAACTTATCGGCCACCTCTTCCAGCTTATTGAGAGTTTCTTTACGGAAGCGATACTCCAAAATTTCCGGGTAACGGGCGCTGTTCAATAGCTTGATATCCAAAGCTTGAGCCTCTAACAAAGCAGCGTTGGCTTTGGCCTCACTTTCGGCCTCGATGAGCAGCTGTTGGGCGTAGGCGTTGGAGCGGTTGACCGCCTTTTCTTTAGCCGTATCGATTTGGGCCTGATACGTGGCAATTTCCGCTCGAATCTCCGAAAGTTGTTCACGCAGCGAGGCCAGTTCTTTGTTCAGTTCCCCTTCATCTTGTTCTTTACGGAGTTGAAGTTCATACTGATAGGTGTAGGCTTCCTTAGTGACTTTAATTACTTCAGCCGCGGCCAAATCCATGCGGTACTCCTGGCTCGATGGTTCGGCGTGAGTGATATTGGCGTTAACAAAGCGCACTGCCGGCAGAAACTGCCGATTTAGGTTTTCCAACAGATCGTGGGTACTCTCGCCAACCAAATCATAAATATCCTCGGCCTTTTGCTCGTAAATCAGAGCACGGGTCACTTCACTGATGGCATTATGCAGCTTTTCGGAAAACCCCTTGGCGCCCCCCAGTGTAAAGATAAAATCGCTGGGGTTTTCAATGCGAAATTGTAAGAAGAGATCGACCGACGCTTCAACCCGTTCTTGGGTCGGCGCCTGGCGAATAGGGGCATTGTAAGGATATTCTTTGGTCGTGTTAACAATGTAGCTCACCCGTTTCATAGGGTGCAGCAGCACTTTTCGACCCGGTCCTACAATTTCTTCTACTTTCTGATATTTGGTGATTAGCGCCTGGCAGCCATCGGGGATCATCACAAAACTGTTCTTCCAGATGCTTAGCCCAATATAGCCCAGCCAGACGATCCAGTACGGCAGACCGAACGGTCCCAGAAAAGCCGGCCCTGGTAGAACCACCGTAAAGGCCAGGCCAACCACCCCGACAATAGCCGCGATAAACGCCACCAAAAGCCAGCGATAAGAGCGGGTCTCTTTGGGCATCACCACCGGTGAAATGACATTGGTGTACCCACCCTGCTCGTTCTCCTGCGCTCGACTACTATTTAAGATCTGGGCTGCTTCCGACAGCGACGTCGTAAATTGGGCAATTTGCGTACCCATCGAGCCGGTTCGCTCTTGAGCCGAAAAGAAATCCTTGGGATCGATCTGAAACTCGTTTTCCTCCAATACTTGCGAGGCCACATCAACTGCTTTTCGCAAGGTTTTTATTGCCATAGCCTAATCCTTTCTGTGAATTTTGAAGCGTTACCATAACCAGCCTGTAAATAGCCACCCGGCCCAACGTCCGAGCTAATGAAACGACCAAAAAGATATAACCGTTATATCACACCAATTGATGCTACGTCTCAATGGTGCCACCAACGAACTAAAATTGTTTTTCAACGATGAGCATTGCCCACCAAATGATAAAAGGATGTGAAATAAATTATCTGGCGTAGGTTGGATTGAATAGGTCAATTTGAGAGGTCGTTTTTCCATTGGTGGGGGTTCGCCACAAATTCAGGGGACAAAACAGAGAATGAAACCCTCCCCTAGCCCCCAAAGGACATGACTTCCGGCTCAACCCAACCTACCTAGGTTACCAATTTTAATTACAAGAGGTTGATGTCTTTTGAGTGGTCTGATCCACGTTGCGATCTAGCTTAGAGTTGCTTAATTTCAGGTAAAATGTGCAACGTGATAAATTCAAGTATATTTGAGGATAGAGTAGAAGTCAACCGGATTTCAAAACTCACCGTACGGCTGAATATAAAGAGATTGGTCAGTCTCATCTATTTGAGCGACTGAGCGGCTTAGGGGTGGTGCTACCTCGGGCCAAAGAATCTAAACCAATTTATTGGATTCACGAACGCGTATAAATCGCTCTATAAAAAGCCCTTTTAAAGCCGTGTCCGGCGAAATGGCTTTCCGATGAGGGGTCAGCCATGGTTTGTAACAAGAGCGTCTTTACGCCCTGCTGCCTGACATTCTCCATGGCGATCGTCTCTAAAGCGAACCCTTCCCGACTATCCTGGTAAGCGGGTAAAACGCTTGTCTCCCGCATCAGCCCGAATTGACCATAACAAACGATAGTACAGGCGGCAACGGGGTCACCCTTCAAAAAGCCCAGAAAGTGATTTACCTCCGGTACAGCCACCGATGGCAGCAGCGTTTGAGCCATCAACGGGGCCAGGTTAGTCGACAGTCCCCAGCCCGACAACATGACTTCGGCAAACGTTAACACTAGCTCTTCATCGATCTTTTCCACCCGCAGATCAGTGACGTAATGATCATTCGGCTGTATTCCTTTAAGAATCGACCACGCTTCCGTGGTCGGCTGACGCACAAAACCGGCCGCGAGCAATCGCTGATTAATGTCCGGCGGGGTACAGGCTGCTGAGATAAAAAAAGTGGTCGGTAGATTTCTCATTTTGAAATAATCGACGACTTCGGCGATCAGCGCATCCGCGTGTTCCGGCGAGGTTTGTACCAGGCAAGCGTGGGTGGTATCCACATCGGGTAAATTTTCATTACTGATCAAAATAACGTCATCGCGAAACGATAGGTTGAGGCCCGGGGTTGCTCTGACTACGGGAACCAACGCTTTATAGATTATCTTTTCCAATTCGGCAATCTGTTGAGACCGGTTGTCCATTGCAGTTCTCTTAAAATAAAATTTGAATAATTAAAATTATATGGGATTGAGTCAGAAAAATATAGAGGCAAAGGTACTTAAAAAAGCCGTAAATAATACCCAAAAGTACCTTAAATCAATGTTCAGCACCGAGCCAAAATGAAAAAGCCAGGCTTGACCGGCCTGACTTTCATGAGAGAGGAGGTTTTTGATTTAGTGAAGGTTATCCTTACACATACCAAAGTATAGCCACTATTCATGTAAAAATCATAAACAACACATGTGAATTGTATGAGAATTTGGGACAAAAAAAGGCCGAGATTGCCCCGGCCTTTTCGGAATAAATTATCGGATAAATAATATGAATAATTGTCTTTATTATATCAGAAGTTGAATTCACGTCGATAATAATAACGTTTGAATTATGTTATAATTGTGTTTAAATTAAGTTGAGCTTATATTAATA
>JAGRCC010000814.1 GCA_020433785.1 Anaerolineae bacterium | reverse complement strand
GACCTGCCTTGCTAAAACGCTTTACTTAGTGGTTAAAACACCGTCCGGCGCAATTCGTTGCATTTATAACCGGTGCGGATCAGATGAGGGTCGGCTCAGGTCTGCCACATGGTAACCAGACCATCTTTGAGCAGCGCCGATAACTTGCTGATGCTTTCCTCGCTCATATCCGCTAATTGGGTTTGAAACCGTTGGGTATGGGTGTTAAGTTTTTCAACCAGGGTTTTGTCTTCAACATCGGGTTCCTGATTGAGCGAAAAGCCCATACTGAGGCCGGCCAGCGAAGCCAGCCCAATTTGCCCTTTAATCGATAAGGTTTCTAAAAAAGGCGTAATGTTGCTGCTGCGCATGCGCTCGATGTTAAGGAGCAAAACCGAGATCATTTCGGCGCAGTAGTTGAGAGGGATTTTTGTATCGGGCAGGGTAGACAGGGCATCTTTTAGGGCGTCGCCGGGGTTGGCGCGCCGAGCTTCTTGCAGCCGTCGCAAAATATTCTCCTTGACGCGCTGCCAGTCGGCATTGTAGCGCATTTCGTCGCGGAGTTGGGTTAAAAATTGGGCGGCTTTGTGGGTTGGGTAAAAGACGACCTGGGAGCGCCCCGGGCCGGTCTGATCATCGTTGAGGATATAGTCAGAGGCGGCTACCCCCTTTTCCTCAAGGACTTTCAACATATCGTAGGCCGAAAATTTGTTTACACCTAATTTGTCAGCAACAACCGAGTAATGAACCGGACCTTTGAACTCTCGGTAGAGTTCAAAAAGATTGTCGAGAAACGCTTGCTGCCGAGGAGTTAGTTTCATTCCAAACACTCCTTACATAGATTTATTAAGGTGGATACCAAAAAAGCCAAACATTAGCGATTTTACTCGCATATTGAAAGCTTGTCAATAAAACGTGTAATGCCTTTAATGATCCGTGTTTAAAAAAGTTTAAACACGGGGAAATAAAAAAATTAACTTCAATTACTTTGATGTTGAGTGAAATTCAGCACAACCAATACCGTGAAGCCGTGTTTTATCATTTGATGATTTTCACTATAATGTAAATTTATTGCAAATTCAATAGAGGCTCTTCAGGAGGTTAAGTAGGGACTATGTCTTTTAATGGAAATGGCAGCCGCCGCCGGGTCGTAGTGACCGGGCTGGGAGCCGTCACGGCTCTGGGAAAAAATTTGGAGTTGACCTGGGCCGGGATGATGAATAGGGAGTGTGGCGTTGAGCCTATCACCCATTTTGATACAACCGATTTTCCCTGCACCGTAGCGGCCGCGGTTAAGGATTTCGATCCCTTGGACTATCTTGACAAACGAGACGCCCGCCGGATGTCTCCCTTTTTACACTTCGCGGTTGGCGCGGCGCAGCAGGCTATTCAGGATGCCGGGCTTGACCTCAGCCAGGAAGACCCCACCCGGATTGGGGTAGAAATTGGTAGTGGGATTGGCGGCTCTGATGTGGTTGAAGAGCAGCGGATGATTTTACAAGAAAAAGGCGTTCGCAAAGTCAACCCGGCTACGGTTCCGGCTCTGCTGGTCAGCATGCCCGCCTGTTTTGTAGCGATTACCAACAATTTTCGCGGTCCGGTCAATGCTTCAGTGTCGGCCTGTGCTACGGGTGTGGCCGGTGTTGGCGAGGGCATGCGCCGGATCGTGTGGGGCGATGCCGATGTGATGCTCGTCGGCGGCACCGATGCGGCGATTACCCCGTTGGTTATCGGCGCGTTTGGTCGTTTAACCGCGCTGTCCAATCGCAGCGCCACGCCCAAAAAGGCCATCACCCCGTTCGACGCCAGCCGCGACGGCACGGTCATCGGTGAAGGTGCGGGTGTGTTAGTGTTGGAGTCGCTGGAGCACGCCCAGGCCCGCGGGGCTAAAATTTTAGCCGAAGTCAAGGGTTATTCGCTGACCAGTGATGCCTATCACATCTCATCCCCCCGCGAAGACGGCAGTGGCGCAATCCGGGCGATGAGCAACGCCTTGAAAGACAGCGGCCTTAAAGCTGACCAGATTACCTATCTGGCCGCCCATGGCACCGGTACGCCGATTAATGACCCGCTCGAAACCCAGGCCATCAAAGCCACCTTTGGGGAAGCGGCCTATGATCTGGCCATTAGCTCGATTAAAAGTATGATCGGGCATACGCTGGGGGCCGCCGGCGCGCTGTCGGCCGTGGCGACGATTAAGGGCATGCAAGAAGGCTATATTCCGCCGACCATCAACCTGGAAACACCTGATCCGGACTGTGATCTGGATTATGTACCCAACGAACCTCGCCAGGCGGAGATTAAAGCGGCGATGGTTAACGGTTTTGGTTTTGGCGGGCAAAACGCCAGTATCGTCATACAAAATTGGGAAAATTAGTGCAACTTTTTTCGACCAAGTTCGTAGAGTTATAGAGTTTTTAGAGTTTGTGGCGTAGGTGGAGTTAATAGGTCAGTATTTAATGAGTAAAATTCTTGGACATAAGACTAGACGTCGTTCGACGTTATGAAATTAGAGATCAGAAATTAGAGGATTTTGCTAGAGCTGGTCCTGTTTCTAATTTCTGATTTCTAATTTTGGCTAGTCCAGGTTAGGAGATTAATGGATAATGGTCGAAGAACCTCGTGAGTTTCCCGGTTTGAGTCCGGCGGCATTTCAACATCATCTCGATATTCAGGCGACGGCCAATCTGCAAAATGTGCCGCTGCTGGCCCCGCTCTTAACGACGATTTCCAGCTCGATCTTTGAAAAACAGATGCGGCTGGCGAGCATCGCCAACACGGTGCGGCTTGGTCCGAATCAGGGCGGCAGTCTGTATCGGAAGTTTGAGAAGGCGGCCGCTATTTTAGATGTGCCCGATCTGCCGGACATCTATGTGAGCAACCAGTACATTATTAATGCCTACGCATTTGGTATTGATAAGTATCAAATTACGCTCTTCTCCGGTTTGATCGATGCCTTGACCGAGGCTGAACTGATGGCCGTCATCGGCCACGAGTTGGGCCACGTCAAATGCCAGCATATGCTCTACAAAACGATGGCTTATATTTTGCGCATCTTCGGCGCGGAGTTTTTACGCATGCTGCTGCCGGCCGGCACCGGTACGCTGGCCTCTATTCCACTGCAACTGGCTATTCTCCACTGGGAGCGCATGGCCGAATTTTCTTGTGATCGGGCGGCGCTGCTGGTGGTTCAAGACCGCGAGGTGGTGGCCAGCGCTCTGAGCAAACTGGCCGGCGGATCGCAAAAGCTTTTGCCGGAGATCAATTTAGACCAGGTACTTCAGCAGGCCGAAGAATACGAAGATACGAGACTGGGGCTGTTGGAGCAGGTTTTTAAGGTCAATATGCTGCTGCTGCAATCTCATCCCTTCCCGGTGGTCCGGGCCAAAGAGATTATGGGCTGGGGGCTGTCGGAGCAGTATCAGAATATCCTGAACGGTAATTACGCGCATTTTGACGGCGTTCCGGTGTTAGCTGCCATTCAGCCCATCAGCAAAGTCTGCCCCAACTGTGATCAGCGGGCTAACGCTTCCGCCTCCACCTGTCCGGCCTGTGCCCACAGTTTGAAAGGCGCCAGACTGGTCTGTACCGCGTGTGGTATCAAAGTCTTCGCCAATTGGCAGACGTGCCCCGGCTGTGGCGCAAGCCTGCAGAAAGAGGTTGACGAGGCGATAGCGGCGTAGCACACCGGTAAGCTTGTCGGCCAGAAAAGGTTCAACCATGAAGCGCATGAAGGCCAGGAAGGTTTTTTCTCTTCATGGCCTTCGTGTCCTTCATAGTTAATTTCAGATGTTCCTCCTCACTCGGCTAAAATGGGACATTCCCTCACATTTTTCCCTTGTAATTCATAACATGATCTTTCTGCAAAAAAAGCTCGAAGCGACCGATTACTCTCTTCCCCCCAATCGATGGCGTAGACGACGGGTCCATCGAGCATAGGGCTGTTGTCTGCGAACGGCGCAGCGAAGTCGCTCCAACTATCAACGTCTTTGACCAAAATCAGGGCCGGAGTTGAGATTTCGGCTTGTTCGACGGCTTGCAGTGGAGCCGGGGTAATACCGTACTTGCCTTTTTGCGCGGCCAGCAGCGGCGGTAGGTGCCAGAACAGATTGTAGGCCACCAAACTCAGGATAATCCCGGCTAAGATCCCGGTCGCGATCGATTGCCGTAGCGGGGTTCCGGCTAATCGACGCAGCCATTGCCCGCACTGGGCGATACCTCTGGCCGTCAACAGTAAGAACGCCGGTAAAGCATCGTAATAATAGCGCGGAAAGCCGCCATCGATACCCCCGAAAGCCCAGTAAAATATATGAACAAAAATCAGACCGCCGATCGTGCCGAGCAGCAGCCAGTCCCAACGATTGGCCCGTCGAGCTAGGAAGGGGATCGGTAAAAAGATCAGATTGGTCCAGCCCGGCCAACCAAATAAACCGGTCGCCAGCGCCAGCAGCTTCAGCCGAGTGTTGATGAAAATGGCATCGTGCAGCGTGTAGCCGTAGGGACCGATGTCGGGGCCAAAACCGACGCGGTCGTAGGGCCAGACCAGCCGATACGCATTGAACATCGGATCGCCGACCGCGGCCCACCAAAACAGCGGCAGCA
>JAGRCC010000813.1 GCA_020433785.1 Anaerolineae bacterium | reverse complement strand
GAGCAGCCATATAGTCCGGCAGAAAGACGGCATCTGGTTCAGTTGGCTGGCCAATTTTGGTATGCGGAATATGATACTCAGCTTACGGGTGATCATCTGTGGGAGAAGATTCAGCACGCCTGGCCAGGAGTTAACCTCACCCAAGCATAATATATTCATCCAAAATAGCAGGCTATAGACTTCCAGCAAATCTTTTTGGTTCGTAGTGACGGCTTCAACCGTCATAGTCGCTGAAGTGGCTACTACAAACTCAAAATCTTTCTCTAAAGAGCTATTTTTTGGGTAACAGGATGAAAACATTTTTTAAGTCTATTTGGGATGATTTAAAACAGCTCAAGAATTTAGAGTTATATGTGGTTCTAACCGCAACAATTGCCATCTTTACAGCCGATATTGTTGGTGTTCAAACCACATCAGTCCTTTTCAACATAGTTCTTGCAGCGCTTGCCGTTTTGATTTATGGCATGATAACAGATCGCCATACGAGTGAGCGCATTGAAAGGAAAATAGAATTTCTTTCACAAATTAGGTCAGGTTCAGAATTTTTCTCCGAATGGAGTCCTGATGCACTTAAGAATCTAATAATCGATGCAGAGGAAGTCTGTAATCTTTCGGCTGCAAACTATGAATTCATTCGCGATTTTTCGGAGAATTTTTATATTTTTCTACAGCGAGGGGGAAAACTCCGTCTGATTCTAGTTGGTCCCGATAGTTACTCCGCGAACCTCGCGGTGGCAAGTGCAGCAAGCAACCGTAAAGTTGAGAATTTGAAACAGCGAATGATTTTGTCGATGCAACAGATCAAGTCTCTTCTCGAACATACCACTGACAAATCTCAAATTCAAATCAAAGTTATTAATTATCTTCCTGTATCTGTGATTACAATTGTTAATCCAGTTGCGTTGAATAGTAGCATTTTTGTGGCGCTAAATGGGTTTAAGATACCAGGCAAAAAACGTCCAACCTTTAAGTTGACTAAAGATGATGGAAATTGGTTTAATTTTTACTTATTGACTTTTGAGAACCTTTGGAGTTGGGAGGAGAGCCGTCCCCTCGATATTGAGGAGATCAATCGAATTGCACACGGGGTAATGCTAGAAGAGTAACACCCCGCCTGGCAACTATCCATTGCAAAACTGTCCCCCCACCAAATCGTTGCCCAGGTTGATGGTCAAATTTCATTAGGAGGTATGACATGCCACTACTCTTCCAGGCCGACCTTACACGAACACTGCGGATCTGGTTTTATCGGTTGGTTAACGCTTCAGCGCCGGGGGAACCGACCAAGAAGTCGATTCTGAGCCTGTATGTCTCTACCATTGACAGGATGATTCGACTTGACAACGACCTGATGCAGAAGGCTATAGCGTTAGCTGCCCGGCATGATCGCTGCTCCCAGGATGACGTCCTCAATGCCCTTTGCCACATCATGGATGGCTCTAACATTCCCATGGGTCGACCGGCGACGACAGCCACCCACCTCCTGGAAGCCCTCATGGCCCGAATAGCTCACCGGTCCCAGGCCGACGATCGAGTGCGGGTAGATCCCAATGCACTCCCAGTGTTCGACTTTCTGCACGAGTGGTTCCAGAGCCAATCCTCGGACCAGCAACGAGAACAGGCTGGCGGTGCCCCGGCAATTATTGCTCAGGTGCTCACTCAACTAGGCGAGCCAAATGTGGCGCTTTGGACCGCGTACCATTCTCAAAACCAGGCCTCAGTGTTTGACTCGGAAGTTAAGTTCCTGGTCATAGATGATCAGGGTCACTCCATTAAGCAGTCTATACATAGCGCCGGTCGCCCTAAGGATCCAGAAGTTCGCAACTACTCGATGGAGTTTGCGAAAGGCTGCCGGTTTGAGTTCAATCGCTCGGATGGCATGATTTGCTCTATCTCAGCATCCGCCAGTGACCGAGTCATAGCTGTGGCACCTGGCTACCGGTTCTTCAATCCATCGTCCGGGAATGTGAATACGGAAAATACTCCGCCTGACATCGCCCATATCCTGGCTGCCGACCCACAGCAAGGACCATCTTGCGCGGCCCAGGTCGCTCAAAATTACAAGCATTGGATTATCGGCGGACTGCACAATGTTAAAGAACAGGCTTACCAGCGAACACTGGAGAGCGATTTGCAGCAAATGCCACCCGACGTAACGATTCACGTCGAGATCTCTGGGCCAGAGATCTCGTCCTGGTTCCAGCACGTGTTGAGTCGATATGTAAACAGTGTCGGAGTCAATGTTGACGATATCGAACGATTAGTGAAAAAAGTATCTAGTAATAAGCTGGCATGTACCAATCCACCCGTTCCACCTTCCACCTCTGATCTCCAGGAAGAGTACTTCTTGCGCCTGGCCTTCTGGCTGGCCTGCGAACTTGATCTGGAACGCGTTTATGTTCATGGTTTGAAATTGGATTATGTTATTCGATGTCACGCTTCGGATGATAATATGAACCAAGAGGTACATGCTGATTTGTTGGCCAAAACGGTAGTAACCAATCGTGCTCGCAACCTGGGTGTCACTAATCGCCCTTACTCTACACTTGGCATGTCAACTAGCAACCTAGAGGCATTCATAGAGGTGTGCAGACTGCGATCCTTCCCGCTCCAAGAGACAGCGACAGGTAAGTGGGCAACGCTTGAGGGTCTTCCAGAGTTTGAATCCATTTTGGACCGGGGCTGGTTTGATGACGCGTTCGAGTATCGAGATAAGCAGATTGATTTTCGGGTGGCAGTTATTCCTGTGGCACTGTTTCGTCTTGACCCTGGTGGCTTGAATTTCGTTGGCGCTGGCGATACCACCTCCGCCATTTCGTTCATCTTTGGATGTTTCGCTACGAAGGGACTTAAACGTCAATGAATGGCTTCTTTGTGAGACAAGCGGGTTCAGCTACTGTACGCGTGACGATTAGACGTGATGGACTAGAATATTTAGTAGATATCAGGCCACGTAAATGCCCCCCGCTTGGTCAACAACTACCCCAAGCACAAGGAAGGATACGCTCCAATCTTTGTAATCTGCTAGACGCCACATTTCCAAAAAATATTTCCGACAATATTGGTGTATCCGAGGGTGATATACATCAGCAAACCGAAGAGGAAATCCAATTACACGCCCAAGAACTCGAAAAGGTCCTTTGGGGAATTGAGGTCTGGGAAGGGAACAACGAAGATATTTACAACTGGTGGCGGCAATTGACGACAAACCAGAGTATTGACTTTTTGATTGTCGAATTTGTACTTTGCACCGAGATGCGGAAATATCTCTGGGAGTCGCTGCTTACAAAATTGAATTTGCCCATAACTAAAACTGCGATTGTTCGGATACGACTTGAAGATGTGAAAAACCTAGAAAGCCTCCTGTCCGTATGGGAAGCCAGAAATCCAGTTTGGTTGACGCTATTATCTGATCCGAAAGGGGATCTCGAAAGTCTTTGTAAATGGGTGGGGGTAAAACTGGATATGCTGGAAGAAAAGGGCTGGCCGATTGAGCAAGTGTCTCCGACGCGTGGCAAGGGACACCTGGACAGCTTATCACAGACACTTAAGAAGCCCCATGACCGTCAAGCGGCATTATTTTTGTATGTCGGTCACGCCGAGACAAGAGAAAATCAGGCTCGATTTCTGATGGAGTCTGAGCACAATCGGCTAGACTGGGTAAGTGTAGCCCGTTTGCAGGCCTCATTTGGTCAATATAAGCCGCCGATTTCGCTCCTGATTGCTTGTTGGTTAGGTCAAAGCGATACTATTAGACCGATTGATCAATTGCTGAACTTATCGAAAGTGATCGTGGCCATGCAATTGCCGCTGTCGCCCCTGGCAGCAGAGCGATTTCTTGATGGTTTCATTGAAAGTTTAAGCGAACCTACAGATCCGTATTCGGTTGAAGGAGTCGCAAGGGCTGTAGCGCATGCACGTCAGAAATTGTTCATAGGAACACGCAGCTATATTGAGGCCGTAGCACCGGTGATTTATTCGGGTGCTGAGACTCTATATGATGTCTTTCTTTGCTACAACAGCAATGACCAACATGCTGTCGAGGAGTTAGCTCACCGGCTGGATAAAGAGGGATTAGAGCCCCTTTTGGACTGTTGGAATTTGGTCCCCAGTGACGCTTGGCAGGTAGCCATCGAAAAGGCATTGGATAGTTGTGCCACCTGCGCTGTTTTAGTCGGACCCAGTGGAGTGGGTCCTTGGCAACATGAGGAGATGCGCGTCGCTATAGAGCGGCGAGTCAATAATAGCCTAGATCACTTCCACGTCATCCCCGTGCTTCTCCCCGGTACAAAGCGACCTAAGCGTAGCTGCCTACCAACCTTTCTCCTCGATACCCCGTGGGTCGAATTCCGCACCCTCGACGATGAGAAGGCCTTTAATCAGCTTGTCTCTCGTATCCAAGGCATTGAGCCTGGCCCCGATCCCAACTACGCGATCAGCGAAAGTGAATGCCCTTACCAAGGATTACGGGTCTTTGATGTGCAGGATGCCCCCTTCTTTTTTGGGCGAGAAGCGCTCACTGGGTGGCTATTGGACGAACTGCGTCCCTCAACAGAGCGTTTCCCGTTAGAAAAAGATAATCGCTTCCTCGCTATTATTGGCCCCTCAGGCAGCGGCAAGTCGTCGCTAGCACGTGCTGGACTGGTTGCGGCTCTGAAGCAGGGCGATGAGATTGATGGCAGCGCAGAATGGCCCATCGCCATTTTCCGGCCGGGTGACGATCCATTGTGGAGCTTGGCCGTGGCCCTCAACGAAGTAGCTGACATCGGAACAAATCGTTCGAAAATCCGAGATTTGGCTGAGGATTTACGAAATGACGAGCGTGTATTACACCAAACTACCCATCTGGCCTTGAGCAGTTGGCCACCAGAACGACGCTTGGTTCTCCTGGCAGATCAGTTTGAAGAGGTCTTCACCCTGTGTCATGATGAGGAGCTCCGTCGAGCTCTAATCGATAATTTGGTTTACGCCAGTAGTATAGCCCAAGGCCAAACAATGGTTCTACTTGCTCTACGCGCCGACTTTTACGACAAGTGTGCTGCCTACCCCGCCTTGGCTGCTGCGTTGTCTGACCACCAGGTTCTGGTGGGACCGATGACTGATGGCGAACTGAGATGTGCCATTGAGCGACCCGCACATTTGGTCATGTGCGAGTTCGAGGTAGGGTTGGTCGAAATACTATTGCACGACATAAAGGATCGACCGGGTAGCCTGCCCCTCTTACAGCACACCCTACTCGAATTGTGGGAGCGTCGCAAAGGACTGTTGCTGACCCACGCAGCTTACAAAGACATCGGTGGGATAAAAGGAGCGTTGGAGCAACACGCTGAAGCGGTGTATAATGATGTGTTCGATGAGTCTCAACAAAAAATCTGTCGTCGAGTACTGTTGCGACTGACTCAACCCGGGGAAGGTACTGTAGATATCAGACGCCGGTCGCTGCGACAGGCGTTGATGCCAGCCGAGGGCGAACGCCACCCGGTCGAAGCGGTCGTCGAGACCTTGGCAAGTGCTCGTTTGGTCATAATTGGAGGTAGAAAGGGGTCAGAAGTAGAGCAATTTGTCGAGATTGCGCACGAGGCTCTCATCCAGGGCTGGACGCGGCTGCAGAGGTGGATTGAAGAAGATCGAGAAGCCCTGCGCACCCATCGTCGACTGACTGAAGCGGCAGTTGAGTGGGATAAAAACAACCGGGACAAGGATTTTCTCTACCGCGGTGCGTGGTTAGGTGTTGCTAAGGAGTGGGACAAGGTTCACGGCGATAAAATGAATAAGCTAGAAAAGGAATTCCTAGATGCCAGTGCTGAGGCGCGGACAGTGAGACGAGTCACCGCTCGACGCCGAGTGCAAGGGGTTATTGTTGGGCTGGTGATAGCGGTGATTATTTTTGTAGGGTTGGCCCTAAATGCTTTTCAGGAACGCAACAATGCCATCAATGCTCAAGCCACTGCGGATGCCCGTCGTCTCGAAGCAGAAGAAGCTAAGGCCGAAGCTGAGATACAGCGATCGGAAGCCGAACACCAACGTAACATTGCTTGGTCTCGAGCAATAGCGGCAAAGGCTGAAGATCCACTGGAGGTCGATGCAGAGCGCGCCTTGTTGTGTGCGATGGAAGCAATAACTGTGGCTCACACCTTTGAAGCAGAAAATGTATTGCGTGAAGCATTAACTAAATCGCGAGTCCGTACCATACTTCCCATCTGCAAGGACTCAGCCAAAACGTGCAAAGTTAATGACGTGGCCTGGAGTCCCAATGGCGTTTGGCTGGCATCAGCCCTGTCCGACGGGACGATCCAACTATGGGATGCGAACACGGAGCAATTAGGTATCATCTTAAAGACTCAGGCAGATGCAGTTAGCAGTCTGGCGTGGCAGCCAGATGGTACTCAATTAGCTATTGGATTATCGGATGGTTCTGTGTACTTGTGGAATGTTGAGACAAAACAGTGGATGGTCGTTACCATCAGGCATTCAGCTCAAATTAACGATGTCGCCTGGAGCCCTGATGGTCGCAAACTTGCCTCTGCGTCTGATGATAGAACGGTGCGTATCTGGAATGTCGAAACAATGGAACCTGCCACTTTCATACTACACCATCCGCATGTCGTTAATAGCATTACCTGGAGTCCTGATGGCGCACGTCTTGCCTCCGCTTCCGATAACACTGTACAGGTATGGAATGCCAAAACGGGTCAAAACGAGGGTATACTAGAGGGTCACAAACTTGACGTCACGAATGTCGCCTGGAGTCCTGACGGCAGTAAACTGGCTTCTGCTTCCTTTGATAAAACAGTCTGGATATGGGATCCTAAAACTAGCAAGAGTTTGGTTACCTTGACGGGTCACAAATCTGTGGTTAGTAGTGTAGCTTGGAGCCCTGACGGAACGCGCTTGGCTACTGGTGGTTGCCTAGAGCGCAGTGGCTTTAGTGGTGGCCTCAATTGTATCAAAGGAGAGGTACAATTGTGGGATGCCCAAACGGGGGAAAATTTAGCTGTCCTGAATGGTCATAGTGGTAATATAGCCCGTGTAGCCTGGAGACCAAACTTGGACCAATTGGCTTCCGCTTCATCTGATGGTACGGTGCGGCTGTGGGATACCGAAACTGGTGAGGGCTTAACGACATTAACTGGCCACACAGATTTGGTTCTTGATGTTGGTTGGAGTCCGGATGGCAGACAGTTAGCCTCTGCCTCACAAGATAAAACCATACGAATCTGGAATGTCACATCAACACTAAGCACAGTTCGCTTAATTAAAGAGGATGATATTATCTTGAGTGTAGCCTGGAGTCCCGAAGGATCACAACTAGCCTTTGCCTCAGTTGATGGGGCTGTGCATCTCTGGGATGTCAAGACGGGACAAAACATAGCCACTCTTTCTGGTCATAAGGCTCAAGTTAACGATGTTGCGTGGAGTTCTAATGGGATGTACCTTGCTTCTGCATCCGATGATGGTACAGTACGGTTGTGGAATACTAAGACACACAGCAGTAGATTTGTGTTAGGCGATCACAAGGGATCTGTCACGAGCGTAGTGTGGAGCCCTGATAGCAGACAGCTTGCTTCCGGCTCCGATGATGGTATGCTACGATTGTGGGCTGCTGAAACAGGTCAAAACATCGCGACGCTTGAGGGCCACAAATTCTTGGTCACAAGTGTAGCATGGAGCCCCAATGGCAGGCAAATCGCCTCTACTTCACAAGATAATACGGTCCAATTATGGGATGTCGAGACCAATCAGAATACTTTGGTTTTGCCTAGTCACGATGGGTTAATTAACCAAATCGCATGGAGTCCCGATGGGAGATACCTCGCCGCCGCTGCAAATGATCGCACAGTGCGATTGTGGAAAGTAGAGGCTGATAAAGCCATAGCTATTGCCGTTTTAACGGGTCATACTGATTGGGTCACTAGCGTAGCCTGGAGCCCCGACGGAGCCCGTTTGGCTAGCGGCTCCTATGATCATACAGTACGACTTTTCTACAGCCGGTATACAGACCTGATGGACATTGCTAAGCGACAAGTAACTCGTCAATTATCGCCAACGGAAAGACGGATCTGCCTGGGACAGTAATTGGTCATGACACTTTGAAGTTGGATCGTGTAACTTCCAACGAGTTTTCTCGCAAGTCAGGTTTCGACAAGGTATCAGAGCTACATGCAATGTTATAAATGTAAGGGTTGGAATTTTGTTATGATTATAACACCCTTAAGACGATTATGACCGAGATGCGCATAGGAATCTTACTTAATGAGAGATGGAGCCCAATTAGTGAACAGTAAGCAACAAAGTAATTGGTGTGCGATTACGGTCCTCCTGACCTTAGCATGCCTCTTTGGCATTCTGGTCTACTCAACTCTCACCGGACTACCTACGGCTATTGCTAAGGGCTTTCCAAACAGTGATAGTATAGCCTCAAGATCACCGTTTTTGGATGTGACAGCTAGTTACACAGTCTTCCTGCCCATCGTCCTAAGACTCCCTTGCCAATATCAATCAACCCGGCCGTTACTTCAAGGTACGGCCAACTTTGCCGGGGAGGTCAAGATTCGAACACCTAACCACTGTACAACTGAGCTACCAACGGAGACACCCATTACCGTCTCCGGCGACAATACGGAAACACCCGCCAATGTTACCCTGTGGGTGTTGGCTTACGCCCCAAATTCTCGTTACTATATTCAGTCGCCAAATGCCTGTGTGGGCGAGCCACCCTTTCAGCTAAATGGGCGATGGCAGGTACCAGCCTACTTAGGGCTAAAAGGGGGGAAGCCGGAATGGTTCGACCTGGTGGTGGTGTTGGCAGATGAAGCAGCAAGTCAATTCTTGAGCGACTTGATAAAGCAGGGCTGCCAAAGCGGATCGTACACCGGCATTATTGCAGCCCAACTTAACCAGTTGGCTATTACAGAAAAGGGGGGCATAAGCGTTCAGACTATAGATTGATTTAACATTTTGAACAGATGTTAGAGGACGAAAAGGAGGAACTGATGTTATCTCGGGATCGTGAAAAAGGTCAAGGGACGGCTGAATATACCTTAGTATTGGTAACAATTATTGGGCTTATCCTTATTTTACGTCTGCTTGGCCGGATTTATTCTGACAAGTTCGTAGAAATAGTTTGCACCATGACCAACCCAGAAGCGCCCTGCGCTACTGAGCCACTACCTTCGTGTCATTCAGAACGGCCATTGCTTGCCCGTTCGTTATTCGATGTAACGGTCCAGATTACCTCTCCCCAACATTGCGACGACGGGCTCAGTCCATCTATCACGGTCAGTGGTACCTACGATGGCAATTTGACGGGCAGGGAAATCTGGGTTTTGATCTTTCCAACTGATTCAAAGTACTATCCCCAGACTCCTGATCCTTGTCAACAGCTACCCGCAACGATAATGGAAGATACGTGGACAACCACGGTTAACTTTGGCGGGCCGCCGCAGCAGTACGATGTTGTAGCCGTCGTGACCGACACAGATAGCGAAGCTAGCCTGGAATTCAAACGGTGGTTGCAGTCTGGCTGTGAAACTCATCATTACCCTGGCTATTTACGGGCAGAGCTCCCTGCTGGAATTTCGGAACTAGACGCTATTACGGTGAGCAAGGGAAATGGGTGAGACCGAGTAATGAGAATCACCCTGTTGACGATTGAGAACTATCGGAGTTATTTGATCTGGCAAACGTCAGTGCAGAACGAAGTCGTCCGAGAATCACTTGAGGCTGTAAGGTTTACATGCCCAACGTGAACCAGGCTGGTCAACATAAGCGTTGGCGTATGATTGCTCCCGAGGATCACGACTTAGCCCAAACCCTACCCGAACTTGAGGCTTTGCGCTATGTGATTGAGCAAAACGACTGGCACAATGATGACGCCTTTCAACAATCATTACGCCTCTTTGACTGGGTGAAGCAACTGCCGGCCTCATTGCTTAAAATCATCAATTTGTCTGAGGTGGCTTTGTCGGCCTTTCTGAACGCCGTCGTAGACTCTACGAGTAACTATACTAATCAGGAATTACTGGGTTTCACCGCTTTAATTCACGATATCGGTAAGGCCGACACGCTGCGACGTCTGCCCGATGGCGCCACCCGTTGCCCAGATCACGAGACGATCGGGGCACGCTTGGCTCCGGTAATTTGCGCCCGCTTCGACTTTACCCTGGCAGAAATCGACTTCGTAACTAAACTTGTTAAAGCGCACGGCGAGCCCTATGACTTGTTCAAGAAAACTGCGGCTTTGCCTGCACCGCAGCAACAAGAGCAGATACGTCGCTTTGAAACGGGCCATACGGACCATCTGCGCCCATTGCTGCTCCTGGCCTGCGGCGATTTGCTCACCAGCCATTTACAGACGATTCGTCCAGAAAAATATGAGGCGGTGATTGACTATTACCGGCGCTGGCTCCAAAGTGTTTGGTCACGGGAAGAGCAAAGCGGTGCGGAAGTGTAGGAGGAGCGATGAAATTGGCCCTATTTGAAGAAAAGGTTCGGCAGACAATTCGCAAAAATACTGCCGCTAGCTACGGTCTAACGCTAGCTATTGGCTTACCCTTTCCTGACGATATAAGCCATCGGATTCAGCAGATCCAACAGCAGCTGGAATCTGTGACGCCAGGTCGTTTCGCCTGGTATGGTCTGGACCATCTGCATGCTACTCTGGTCGCACCTATGCGGGGACGATATCGAGATTATCCCGCCTTGCAGCAGGAAGAGATGCCCATTGATTTCCAACGGTTCAGCTATGATTTGATCAATTTCTTTTCCCGACATCCCCCTTTCTCCCTCGAACTAGCCGGGGTACGCATCAGCGATCACGGCTTTGTCCTGATTGTTGAGAACACTTTCAGCCGGCAATTAACCTCTATCCTAAATAGGCATCCCGAGTTCGATCAGCCAAAACATTTCAACGGTCTGCATGTTGCCATTGGCTACTTTAACACTGCTCGACCCTTTGCCACTAATGAAGAAATTGTTCTTCTTGAAGCCGCTCTGACTGAACTCGCAGAAACATATATCGGCTCGGTGATGGTACGGCAGATCTGGCTAGTCCACTACGCTAACCGGACCCTAAGTCAGATTGTGGGAAAAGTTGAATTTAACTTGGGCAAAGCAAATGTTCTCACTTCGAATGATTTGCTCAGAGAACTGGGCATCCTCTCCACGATATCACCCGGTAGGTACACTCTGTAATTGAAAGGCTATGACCAACTTATCTCCGACAATGGCCTTCCGTTTGTGGTTAACGACTTCAAAGTCTTTATTCAATCGCGTGGCATGACCCACATCCGCACATCGCCCGGCTATCCCCAGAGTAATGGCAAACTCGAACGCTAGTATCAGACCCTCAAAGGGGAATGTATCCGACCTGGCACCCCGCTGTCCCTAGCCGATGCGCGCCACTTAGTCGCTGCTTTTGTGGCCTCTTACAACAATGAGCGGCTTATTACGCCATAGGCTATATCACATTAGCTGGTCGCAAGGCTGAAATCTGGGCCCAACGGTATCATAAATTGGTCCAAGCTCGCCAAGCACGACGTTGTTATTGGGCAACATCAGTTGGAAAATTTGATGAATGAGCGTGAGTTTGTTCTTATCCTCCCTGAGCAATCATCAACACTGGTGCCTCCAATTTAAGCGGACCTTACTCCAATTTACGCTGAACCAAAACAAAGATGGCAAACTTGATAAGGATAGTCTCGTAATTTTTGAGATGTCAGTCTCATTCTCTTTGAGACACAGTCCCATTTTTTCTGAGACAGTCTCATTCTCTTTGAGATCTTTTACGTGTCGCACGTCTACAGTTACGCTGGAAATCACACATAAATATAAAAACGAACGTTATTTTCTCACGATAATATATA
>JAGRCC010000065.1 GCA_020433785.1 Anaerolineae bacterium | reverse complement strand
AAAACTCGGATGAGCAGCCTGTTGTCAAGCGTCTTTGTGTTGGTGGCGATGTTGACATTGGGTTCACTGGGGATTTATCTACCGATTGCCGCCCTGGCCGGCGTGCTAATGGTCACCGCCTACGGGTTGCTTGATATAAAAGAAATGAAACTGATCTGGAAAGGCAACCGGAGTGATGCCATCATCATGTTGATCACGTTTTTTGGCACCATCTTCTTGAAAATTGAGTTTGCGGTGTTAATGGGGGTTCTTATCTCGTTTGCCTTTTATATCACCCGCACCAGCGTTCCCAAAGTCTTTCCGGTCGTACCGGATAAAACCTATAAACATTTTATCCGGCGGCGGCCAGGTCAGCCGGGTTGTCCGCAATTGGGTATTATCAAGATTTCCGGCGACCTCTACTTTGGCGCGGTCAACCACGTTGAAGAGTTGATTATTAAACATATGACCAGCCAGCCAACCGAGCGGTTTCTGCTGCTGCGGATGCATGGGGTGAACAACTGTGATATCAGCGGTATCCGCATGCTGGAGAATATTCATCATTTGTACCATGAGCGGGGCGGTGACATCTTTTTCATGAAGGTCCAAGACCCGGTGTTAGCTATCATGAAATCATCCGGCTTCACCCAGAAGGTCGGCGACAGCCACTTTTTGAGTGAGGAAGAGGCGATTGGCTTTTTGTTCTACCGAGTCCTTGATCCGGCCATTTGCATCTATGAATGCCCCTTCAGAGCCTTCAAAGAGTGTCAAAATCTGCCTAAAAGCCACCATTCGTTTGAATTATCGACTGTCCCGGTCATCCTCCCGGATAATTTGACCACCGTTAGCCCTGAACAGTTGTGGAAAAATCTGCACAGCAGCAACGGCGACAAACCGGTTGTCATCGATGTTCGGGAACCTCGGGAATATGCCAAAGGCCACATTCCCGAGGCGCGCCTTATTCCTTTGGGCGACGTCATGGCCGAAAGTTTATCCATCCCCAAAACGCAGCCCATTGTTTTGGTGTGCCGCAGCGGCCGGCGCAGCAATCGAGCCGCATCGGTTTTAAAGGAACAAGGGTTTGAAAACGTGTCGATTTTACAAGGCGGCCTGCTGGCCTGGGAAGCCGCCGATTTACTGGAAGCGGTCGACCTTCGCGTTAATCTAGAACCAAGGAGCGAACATAATGGATCAAACACCATCACGTAATATAGGGCTTGATTTAGTCCGGGTTACTGAAGCGACAGCCTTAACCGCCGGCCGCTGGTTGGGGTTGGGCAATCGCGAGATGACCCATCGCGCCGCGACCGAGGCTATGAGTTTAGCCCTCGCCTCGGTCAATATTGACGGCTACATTGTCATCGGCGAAGAAGGTCGGCTACGGGAACACACTCCGCTCGATACAGGCCAGCGAGTTGGCACCGGCAATGGTCCGGAAGTGGATGTTGTGGTCGATCCCATCGACGGCACTAACTCCGTGGTGACCGGCTTGCCGGGCGCGATTTCGGTGGTGTGTGTCGCGCCGCGTCACTCAATGTGGGATTGTAAACCGGCCGCCTACATGGACAAAATCATTGTCGATGCCGACGCCGCCGACGCACTCATCCCGGAGTGTATGGACGCCCCGGCCGGCTGGACGCTGGCGGCCATTGCCCGCGCCAAAGGCAAATCGATTCGCGACCTACAGGTTATTGTTCTGGATAGACGCCGCCACAAGTATTTGATCGAGGAGATACGCAAAGCAGGGGCCCGGGTGCTGCTCCGACCTGACGGCGACACCGCCGGAGCGCTGATTGCCGCCACTCCCGGCGCCGGGCCGGATGTACTGATGGGCATTGGTGGGGCCTCTGAGGGCGTCACGGCTGCCTGCGGTGTAAAGGCCATCGGGGGGGCGATGCTGGCCCGGCTGGCGCCCCAAAGCGATGACGAGTGGGAAGCCGTTAAAGCCGCCGGAATTGACACAAAGCGTATCCTGACCTGCGATGAGTTAGTCTCCAGCAATCAGATTTTTTTAGCGGCCACCGGCATCACCGACGGCCCGCTTCTGAACGGGGTTGAATATTGGGGGCAACGGGCCGAAACCTACTCGCTTGTTCTCCGGGGCGAAACCGGCACCCGGCGCACCATCCACGCCGAGCACCAGGTATCGCTGGAATAAAACGACCGCCGCTCATTGACCGCTAACTATCATTGACAACAAATTAAAAACAGGTGACAGTCTCATAATGCGTAACTGTCACCTGTTTTTTATAACGACGTAATTGATATTACCGTCAACGACCGCCTTTAATCACCTCGTGCACAAAACTCAACTTTTCAATCGCTTTAGGCGACAGTACAAAAGGATACATATCCGGCTGCCCCATGCTTCGGTTGATGCTGTTAAGCGCGTATGTTAACGGTAACCATCGCTCCACAATGTTTTCAAACGGTTGACCATAGAGATCGGCCATGGTTGGGGTGGGCTGGTTGCTTACGGCTTTCAATCGGACACTAACCCCAAACTCTTGAGCCGTTTCGATAGCATCCGTGATGTGCAAATAATGGGCCCACGTTTCGGCCCAATCTTCCCAGGCGTGAGCGCCCGCATAAACGCTAACGAAGTTTTCCTGCCAATTTGATGGCGGATCACCTTGATAGTGCCGCTCCAGAGCCTGGGCGTAATCTTCCTGCTCATTTCCAAACAGTTGACGAAAAGGTTCCAGCCACGCGCTATCCTGGACCAGCAGCATCCAGTAGTAGTGACCAATTTCGTGCCGAAAGTGGCCTAGCAACGTCCGGTAAGGTTCATCCATCGCCACCCGGGTTTGTTCCCGCATGACACTGTCTGCTTCTAATACGTTGATGGTAATCAGTCCATCGGCATGGCCGGTGAGAACGGGTTCGGCGTCGTTACCGGTCGGGGCCAATAAATCAAAGGCCAACCCCCGTTCCGGGTCCTGCTCTTTATCAACCACCGGCAGCCCCAAAGCCAGCAAACTATATATCAGCCGTCGCTTAGCTACCTCCAGTTTAGCCCACAATTCCCGATTATCGCCTTCATCCAGATTGGGAATCGTTTGATTAAGCCGGCAAGAGCGACAGAACGGGTGGGGGTCATCGGCCAGGATCAGCCAATTACACACATTTTCCTGAGCGTAATTAGCGCATAACCGGAACTGCTGCTGACTGACCGCCGGTTCAAGCGGCTGCCATAACTGATTGTCAACGGCATTCAGCGCAGACAGCACTTCCGCTTCAGGAATATAGCCGAGTTGATAACCGCAATGTAAACATTGGGTATTTTCAAAGAAAAGCAATTGCCCGCAATTTTGACATTGAAAGCTTTTCATAAAGGGTTAATAGATTTCCTTTCAGTCTTGACACAATATTTTGAATGAGCTTTTTTTATGGTCTTTAATTTGACCATAATCAAAGTAAGTACTTGGGTACTAGTTAACTTTATTGCCACATATGTTACTATCTTTATGGTACTATATAGCAGTTGTGGCACTTTATCAAATCAATCTATGCGCGAGTATACCGGCTCGCGCACTTTTATTTGAAGAGACGGAGGGATAAATGTCGGTACACTCGATTATGCTCAGGCCCCAAACCATGACGGGAACAAGCAAGGTACTTAGGGGGCTACTTTTCGTGGGGATTGTAGTGGGTAGCGGGTTAGCTGCTGCCTTTAGCGACCTGGCCGGAGTCATATTTTTTTTAAGCGCTTCATTAATATTCATATTTACCGGTTTTAAGCCTTACCAGGGTCGCAATCTTTTACTATTATTGTATGCTCATTTAGTAGTTGGTCTCATCTTTTTTGGAATGGCAGCAGCCAATCCGGCGGTACGTCAGTTTGCTGCCGGTAGTAGTTCAGGGACGTTAACGTGGGAACAAGGGTTAACGCTCATTATTACGGCAGCGGTTATTGGTATTGTGGCTGCTATAATGTTGGTAACCATTCCTTTTGGGGTGGTGGTCGCAGCAGCGGCGGCGGTGATCTCGAAATGGCACGTAGGGCCCGACCGCTCCTTTGCGTCTGCTTTCATTCACACCCTATGTACGTTGTTAGCGGTAATCCATTTTGTCGTTGTAGTTGAAGATGGCGAGGTTAAAGGCCATCAGGACGGCAAAGAGCGGCTGGAAAAGTTTGGCGGGCCGGGCTGGATGACCGTTTACCCGCAGCAAGCGGTAGCCCTTCATATTCAAGGCAAGATCACTCGAGTGGTGGGCGCCGGTACAGTTATGCTGAAACGGGGCGAAAAGATTATGGCCGTGCTGCCACTGAGTCCGAAAGGCAACGTCCAAGCCATAGAGAATGTCCTGACGCGTGACCGGATCGCCCTTAACGTCTCAGTATTGCACGCCGCGCGGTTGGAGCCGGCCGCCGATACCAAAACCCGATTGCAGCAAGAGTTGAGCAGCGCCGAAGCCCAATTACGCAGTTTGACCCTCGACGGCGCACCGACCACTGCCATCGATGGCGCCCGCCAAACCGTCGAGGCGGCACGACAAAAGCTGCAAGCCCTTGAAAACGACAAAATTATTGGCGATGAACTGTTCCAGATCTACGAAAGCACGGCTCGACTGGCCGCTTTACGCGGACCGGACCCCTACAACGCCGTCAAATTTGCCGTTATCAACAACCTTAAAGATGCCATCATGGCTGAATACTCCGAAGATCTGTTCAAAATTAAGGACGATAACGGGGATTTAGACGCCAAAATTAACCAGCGCAAGATTAAAGAAATAGAAGATTTGGTTACGCGAAAGTCGATGGGTTTTGGCATGGGTAAAGGGGCCAAACTGCTCATCGTCGATATCGCGGAAATCACCTTCCCCCCAGAACTCAAAGAAAAAATCGAACAACAAGTTAAAACGCTCATCGAGGAGCAAATTCAGGAAACTGAAGCGCGCATTGCCGAGTCCAAGGCCAAAGCCAACATCATTGCCGCCAAAGCTAAAGCTCAGGCAGCCATTATGGCCGGCAAAGGTGAGGGCGAGGCGCGAGCGGCTCTCTTCCGCGAAATCCTGCGCGAACTGAAGCGCGAACGGCTGCCGCAGGAGCAGATCGCCAGCGCCATGCTCGGCCTGATCAGCGCCACCACATCGGTGAAGGAAATGAAGGATCTATTCAAATCATCATCCTTTTTGCACCGCCGCTACCCGGAACTGATGGCAGACAACGGCAACGGACACGTGGTGGAATAGGTTATCCATACAACAGAATAGAGCGAGAGCGTCCCTATCGGGACAATACGGAGAACAAAATGGAGTTGGTTCGTTTGATAGCATGATTGATGGTCAGGTGGCTGGCAACGTGCCACCTGACCATCCAACGAACCAACTAGCCATCAACTAAACCCCCTTTTTTAGAAGAGTAATCCAGGAGAGTGAGACTTATGTTACAAGATCATGCTGCGACTCGAGAGCGCCGTCATTTGCATCGGTTTGGCCGGTATTACCCCACCGGTGAGTCGCCGGAAAAGAATTTCTTGCCGCTTGAAAATATGTTGCTGAAAAACAGGGAGCAGATCTCTGTTGATCCGGCTAAAAAGTTAAACTTTCGCCCCCAAATTCAACTATACTGGATAAAAGAAGCGCTGCCCGGGCTAATGCCGGCCGCCCGCGCGACCACGATGGAGACGCTAATCGCCCGGCTTGATCTCCCACGTCAAGCTATCCGGGAAACGCGGGTCTACAAGAGCGGAGCCGCCGCCGAATGGACCCTGTCCGAAGCAGCCATCCAGGGCTTGCACGAGCAGTTAACCTCAGCCAACCGCGATCCGCTGCTGCCCGGTATCGAAACGATTTTGTTTGAGCGAGAGCCGGGCCAGGTTGAAGCCTGGTTTGTTCAAGATCAAATCTGGCAGTGTCGTAGTCAAGCCGACGGCAGTCGCATTATCAACCTATTGGACCAGGGGCTTGATACGGAACCGGTGATCGCCGGACTGCAAGACACCTTTGATCAGGCTGAACGGCTCATGGTTGGCCGTCCGCGCAATAGCGCAATTGTGTGCGAGCAAGCGCTGCTGGAACTGGACGAGCAGGAGTATTTTGTCTCGCTGGCCAGCTTGAGCGATGCTGGCGGGCTAATGCAGCTTGAGCACAGCCGGGGTCGGCTGCATCTGCTGCTGGCCGCCGTCCTGCTCAATGAAGGTGAGCAACTGGAACTGGCTGCCGAGCATTTTCTTAGAGCCAGAGATGAGTATGTCGCTTCAGGCTGTTTTCACCTGCTGGCTTTAGCCTATCTGGGGCAAGCCATCGCTTTACGCCGGCTGAGCCAACTCGATGACGCCGGGGAGGCGCTAACCGATGCCGGAGATTATGCCCGTCACGAAGCCATGTCCTCCCGCGTCAATGTCACGGCTCTGAAGCAAGCGGTGGACATGGAAGAAGATATCCTGCGCGAGCTTTGGCAGTTTGGTCCCTCGGCTGTGCCGGCGGCGAAAGCTCAGGCCGGTTTTTACCTCTTTAGTATGGCTACCGGCGTAACCATCGCCGCCCGCAAAGGGCTGGCCGGGCTGGAATTTTTATCCCGGAAAGATTACGAAACCGGCGACCCCAATCCTTTCACTACGGATCAGTTCAATCTCGATCTGAACCGGATGGCCGCCAAAGCTAATATCGACCTGGGTGAGGTCTCGTATATTGTGCAGATCCCACCAGGCATCGAAACCGATCACAGTTTACAGGCCGGCGATTGGCTATTTATTGCCGCTGAGGACAAACCGGCCAAACTCCGCCAGAAGCAGGTTGCCGTCCTGGTTATGGGCGAAACGCTCCAGGCCTCGCTCAAAACGCTAACCACCGAAGCCGCGGATCACTATTTTCTGCGGGCCGAGCATGAGGAAGACGCCTCATTGATCGTCTACCGTTACGGCGCACCGGTGTCAGAAATTGAGGCTTACTACCGAAAATGCCGTTGGGGCGGTAAGATTGCGCACGAACCGGCCTTTGAGGTTGCTCTGACCGGCGCAGTAATCGGCGTAGTGCGGCACGGTCCGGTGCTAGCCCCAGATCAGGCTGTCGCCGGTCCGGCCCGCCGCTTGAACGCTATTATTCGCCGGATTCCGGTAGTCAGCCAAATTTCAGCCGGGTTGGGCGTTATTGCGCCTCAGGATGTTAGCGAGCATTTATACTTGGATGAGATAGAGTGCGCCGGAACTCACTTTGGCTTGCTGGTTGAGGGGGACAGCATGGTTGATGACGATATTCTACCCGGCGATATCGCTCTAATCCGCCAGCAGGAGCATGTGGAGATTGGCGACATCGCCGCGATTCTCATCCAAACGCCGGAGGAAAGTATTGAGGTCATCAAAACCTACCACTTCTATGATCGACCCGGGCACGAGCACTGGTTTTTGAAATCCGGGAATCGAGCCGGTACCCATCTGGTGGTTGTGCCGGACGAGGTCCGTTTGGCCCGTATCAAGCGCTTCTACACCGGTCGGATGGAGAATGTGGTCTTCTACGCCAACGCCGAGTTGCGTGTCGCCGGCAAGTTTATTAAAAAAGTGAATGTAACTCAGTTGTAGATAACAAAAAGGGACGACCGTGTCATCCCTAACAATTTACCTCGAAGTTCTCAAAGAAGGCCCGCAGCTTACAGAATCTCTCCGTGATCTCTGGGCCTTCTTTGGGTTCTTTGAGGTTTTCTTTTTTCCTAACTGCTAACCTCGCCGGGAACTGCGCCTATTATTCCCCGCTTGTATCCACACAATACCAACAATCTAAACCGCTACCGTAAGCCGTAACCACCTCCGATCGCTCTAACAGGGTCTCGGTGGTGGGGTTCTCATCAAAACAGACCCGCATCCGGCGGGGATGATCAGCATAATTCTTAAGGAATTCGCGGTAGGTCATGGTTTTCTTCGGTTCAAACTTACTAGGACAATAAATCCCAAAGCGATTGGGCAAGCGCATCGCCAGCGGCTGCAAATTGACCACCTGCTCGCTGAGATTGCCGGATTTAGCGCGGTTACTGCGCCGGTCGGGGGTTTTTACGGTTAAGTTCATGGTTGCTCCAATGTCAGGTAAGTTGATTTATCTAAAATTCTGGTTAGAAAATATTAAAAGGCGGTTAGAACATTTGTCTGATTTACATCATTATAGCGCATTTTCAAAAAATGTCTAATTATTTTTAATCTGTTTTAAGGCTACCCTTCATATATCGTATCAATACCGTAGATTGATCGTACAAATCTTAACATGAAACTGGAATCACCATTTGTTAATGGTACTTTAGTACTAGACTCCTCTAGCTATAAATGTGCTATCATATTAACATAACAACTTGTCATAATCAAAATGAAGTCATTAACAAACCAACAATAAGTGCAGAAGCTGGCCAAAGCCGAACTCTGCGCGTTTTTATTTCATTATAAGGAGGCATTTATGTCAGCTCATTTTGTCCGTTTAAAGCCGCAAACCATGACAGGGCGAGGGACGTTTATTCGATCAGGAATTTTCGTTGCCATTTTAGCCATTAGCGGCTTAGTTGCAAGCGTTAACTATGTGATGGGAAGCGCTTTTTTCTTTCTTGCTATCCTGCTGCTGGTTTGGTTTGGGTTCAAAAAACATCAGGGGCGTAATCTTTTTCTGTTGGGGTATTTCCATTTTCTGGCTGCATTTTTAATTATTAATGCTATTGTATTCATTCCGGCGCTTCGTGAGTTTGTTACCGACACGGTAGCTGGCCCCTTAACCTTAGGCAATGCGCTGCTCATTCTCTTAATCAGTGCGGGAGGAGCCATACTCCTGGTTGGCGTGCCGTTCGTCTTGATTATTGCCGCAGCATCGATCGTTGTTTCCAAATGGCATACCGGTCCTCACTATCGAGCCTATTCTTATGCTTTTATTCACACTTTATTTAGCGTTTTGGGCATCGGTCACTTTATGGTAGTAGTAGATAGTAGTGGTAACCTCAAAGGCAATGAGGATGATATCGAGCGGCTAGAAAGTTTCGGTGGGCCGGGTTGGCTGGTGGTCCATATTGGACAGGTAGTTGTGTTGCAGCGCCAGGGATTGATTACCCGGGCTGTGGGTGCCGGCTCGTGGATGCTGGGTCGTCAGGAGCAGATCAAAGCCATTTTACCGCTGCTGCCAGCGGGAAATGTGAACCCACTCGAAAATGTTTTAACCCGCGATAGAATCCCATTGGATATTAAGGTGCTGCACGCCGCTCAAATTGAACCCGCCGAAGATACGCTTGCTCGTTTTCAGCAAGCGGTAACCGATGCCGAAAAAGCGCATAGTCAACTAAAAACAACCGGTGCAGCCCAAGAAGAAATTAAGGCCGCTGAAGAGTCCTTGAACTCGGCCAAAAAAGAATTAGCCGAACTGGAAAAAGAACCGACAGTGGGCGACGACTATAACAAAATCTATAAACGAACGGCTATCCTCGCCGCTCGGCGGGCCACGGATGTTTGGGGATCGGTCAAGTTCCCGCTGGCCAGCACCGTTAAAGATGCCATTATGGCCGTCGATGCCGAAGATTTGTTCAAAATTGAAGGCGAAGGGGCAGACCTGGCGGCTAAAATCAATGAGCGCAAGATTGCCGAGCTTGAAAAATATTTGACCGATAAAACCAAAGGCTCCGCCTTAGGTAAAGGGGTAAAACTGTTAGTGGTCGATCTCAATGAGATCACCTTCCCCGACGAGATTAAGAAGAAAATTGAGAAAGAGGTCAATACGCTAATTGAAGCGCGTATCGAGGAAACTAATGCTCGAATTGCCGAATCGAAGGCCAAAGCGACGATTATTGCCGCTAGGGCTAAAGCTCAAGCTCGCATTATCGATGGTCAAGGTGAGGGAGAAGCACGGGCGGCACTCTTCCGCGAGTTACTGCGTGAATTGAAGCAGGACGGCGCATTGAAACCAGAACAAATCTCCAGCGCCACCCTCGGCTTGATTAGCGCGATGACTTCGGCCAAAGAGATGGAAGGTCTGGTCAGAACGTCGGCACTTTATCCGCGCATCCCGATCCGGCATGGGGAAGAAGCCAACGGCAACGGGGCCTTGCACGACTAACATATGGTCGATTTTATTGAGCCGGGATCATTTGCTGGTCCCGGCCTGTTTTTTACAATGACTATGGTGAGAAAGTTATGACGAACCAAATTGATAATTTGAAACAGTCGGCGAAGGATGGCCTTAACACGCTTGCTGCGCTCAAAAGAAAACACACGCTATCAGAGATATCGGCTAATGACGAACTCGCGGAACAGTATATAACCGCTAAGGAAAACATCTCTAAGATTCGAACGGAATTAAATACGTTGGCGCAATCGTCGTTGAATTCAGGTATGCCCGGCAGCTATTTAATTTCTTTGATGAAAAGTGGTCTAGATGAGGCGCTTACGCCTAACAATTATCTACAAGAGATTTATGAGATTGCGCAATTCTGGCTGGAAATCGAGCCTGAAACGGCCGCGGAGCTGAGCCAACTGGCCTTAAAGGTGGATGAAAGTTACTTAGTTATCGGTGCCTCTAGCGACCTAATCGCCAAGAATAAAAAAGTAGCGGCAGACAGCATAGACATTAACCAGCTAAAAACCGGCCGGGGCAAGCTGTATCTATTGCAAGCCGCTTCGGCTTTGAACTTTAATTTCAGCCGTTCTATCCAACCTGGGCCCGAAATCAAAAAGATGTTAGAGGATAGTATTAACCAGTTTAAGGCTACGAACTGGTTTCAACTTACTGCCCTGGCCTATTTGGGGTTAGCGACTATTCACGAGAATTTAAAGAAGATCGATGAGGCTGAGTATACTATCGGCCAGGCGCTGCGGTATGCTTTACAGGAGAGTGTGGTTACCAGAGTCAATAAGGAGGGGCTAATTCAGGCTATCCATGAGCAACAGGCCAAAATAGAAGTGCTCAAAAAAGAGACGGATGAGCCAACACTCAATGCCGCATCGATAGATGAGGAAAACAAAGTAAGGGCGCTGCCGTTATTTGCCGTTTCTAGAGGGCAAGGCTGTATTACGGGTCACTTGATTACCCGGCTCAATCTACTCTCCGGACAGGATTATGAGAAGGTAAAGACCTCTTCTCCGACTGAAAAGGTGGTAATTGACCCAAACAAAGTAAAGACAGTTGAGGATGCGGACTACATTTTAGAAATTGACCCGAAAGTGACCATTGGAGCCAATTTGGCTCAGGGCGACTGGTTGTTGATCGACACAAAAGTTGCGCCGCACCAACTGCATGGAAAAATTGTCTTTATCTTAACGAAACAGAATAACAAACTTGAAACGAGCTTAAGAAAATTTTCTAAAACTAACGATCATTATTTTTTAGAGCCGCTCGATAATAGTCAACCATGTATCGTGTTAGCAGAATATGAAACGGAGTGGGATAGATTAAATCATTATTATCAGACTCCTAATCCTCGTTTTGAAATTAAAAGGGTTTACGAGGTTTATATTAGTGGTGAGGTAATCGATCATGTACCCTATAGTAAGCGAAATGAAATCGCGCATAGCTACATTTGGCAACTTCCTATTGTTAGTCATATTGCAGCGGGAGCTGGTGTAATCGCCCGGGAAGATATCATTGATTACGTGGAAGTCAGAGATTCAGACTGTATTAGACCCAGTTTTGGGGCCCATGTAGAAGGCGATAGTATGAGCGGAGATCATATCTTGAATGACCAGATAGCCCTTATTAAGAAGAAACCATCCGTCAAGCAAGGCGAAATTGCGGCTATCGTTATTATTGCGCCGGGTCTAGCCGAACCCCTTGGCGTTATCAAGCGGTATTATGTCATCGAACAGCAAAATGATACACTACGTCACTGGTTGCTGGAATCAAGCAATCCTACAAGTGAACATATTGTCGTTACGTCGCCAGGGTCTGATTTAGCAAAAATCAAAAATATTTATGCAAAGCGGGTAAAAACTGGCAAAATCATTATGCCTATATTTTACGAGCAGGGTGAGGTAGTCGTCGTGGGGAATTTTGTTGGCTCACCTTAAGCTGAGCCAACGATATACCAACATCCCAATCCACAATTATAAGCCGTAACCATGACTGAATTTTCTATCATAGTGTCTAAGGAGTATGTCTCGTCAAAACAGATGCGAATGTTCCTTGGCTCCGGCGCATATCTTACAATAAACTCTTCGTAAGGCACGTGGCGTTTAGGCATCAGTTTACTGGGACAGTAGATATTATGACAATTTGGAATTCGCATCGTCACCGGCTGTAAGACAACAACTCGTTCTTTTTGGTCAAGTGAGGATAAATGGGCAGCCTGGTCGTTGTCCATGTCAAAAGAGAAGTTCATAACATTCTCCAAAATAAGTTATCTAAAATGTAAAGGGTGAGAACGGTCGTTGCCGGATTGGCCGGATAGAATAATTTGCCGAGCAGCATCCTTGAGGGTAGGAAGGCAATCTGAGACAACAAGAACGAATGTTCTAATTGTAACATGATCGAGTATAATATGTCAACTTGGATCCGGTGATGAGGACAACACATCATCGTGGGTGAAATCGCCTTCGCGTGGTGTAATGGCTCCATATAATATTCTATCGAACATCATTAGGAAAATTCTGCCTCGGAAAATTAAGGTTGTTAAGGTTCGGCACGTAAAAAACACGCTGTATCTGATCATTCTAAGCGAGGCTAGGCTCGAATTCAATAGTCATATCCGCCCAAGTCTGCTCTCAGAATGAATTGACATCGCTCTGACTCCGTGTTACACTCATCTTAACACGCCGATCAAGACGAGTATGCGGAACACGTTATGCCAGAGATGGAAGGTCTCAGGCTGAAAGCCTTCCTTGTAACGCCCGTTGAAAACCCCTTGAGAGTGGTGGCTTGAACGCTTTTAGCCAGTATGGCCGCCCGGTTAGCCCCGTTACCGGCTGCAAATGAGCGTAAAACGTCAAACATAAAGGCTGAGGCTAAGGCCAAGGCTGAGATTAGATATTAATCCGTGGACTTAATTTTTGGGTAGTCGGTTGGTCACGGTACGTTTTACGAAAATTGGGTGGAACCGCGAGGACCGACCTCGCCCCAACATGGGGTGAGGTTTTTTTTGTATAAACGCCTCGATCAAACAAAGAGGTAGCTCTGCACTAAACCGTGG
>JAGRCC010000812.1 GCA_020433785.1 Anaerolineae bacterium | reverse complement strand
TCTTATCTAACTGCGGCGCGGGCAGATCGTAGACATCCTCGCCGGCCGGGCCAAAGACAACGCGCCAGGAGTCGCCGTCTTGCCAAATGCCCAACTGCTGGCCCAACTGCAACGCCGCCCGATCTTGATTGGGGTCAAAATTCTGCGGCAGCGTACCTAGCGCCAACCCGGCTCCGCGCGTGGCGGCAGTGAGATACTGGAGATCGATCGCCAGCCGGAAACGGTCACTGTTCGAGAAGGGATTAACGGCGCTGTAGACGAGCGGGAAACTCGGCCCGCTGCTCGACAGACGCAGCACGCTGTTATAGATCTGCATCTGGCCGCTGCCCAGTTCAAAATCCCACAGCGCCCGGTTCAAGCCCAACTCATTGAAATCATCGAAAAAAACAGCTTCAACCGAAGCGTCGGCGGGCAAGGTTGGCCGGGCGACCCCGGCGGGCGTGGGGGAAGCGGACGAGCGGCTGGTGATCCACAACGCGCCGGCGGCGATCACAATCAACCCGAAAAAGAAGACGATACCGGCCAGCAGCCACCACACGCGGCCGCTCTGGCGGGACTGGCGGACCGGCGGCGGCTTGACCTGGTTCGGTTCAGAGGGGGTGCGGTGGCGCGTCGGCGACACGTGACTCTCAGACGGCATAAAGTAGAGCGACTGCACCGGCATCGTCGGCAAAATGTCGGCATTGCAGCGATAGACGGCCCGGCGTAAATCGGCCACAAATTCGCCCACGCTTTGGAAGCGGTCGACGGCGTGTGGGGCCAGCGCCTTGCGGACACTTTGGTCGATTAGCGACGGAATTTCCGGGCGCATCAACTGGACCGACGGCGCGGGTTCGTGGTTACGCTTGTAAATGATGGCCTGAGTCGACTCGGCCATGTGGGGGACTTTGCCGGTGATCATCAGGTAGGCAATGACCCCTACCGCGTAAACATCGGTCGTGGCGTCGATTTTGCCGCCACGCCCCTGTTCCGGCGACATATAGGCCGGCGTGCCGCTGTTGACGCCGGAGGTGGTAAACATCGTGCTGGCTTCCAATACCCGGGCCAGCCCAAAGTCGGCCAGAAAGACCCAGGCGCCATCCAGCAGAATGTTGGCCGGTTTGACATCGCGATGAATAATGCCCCGGCGGTGGGCGTGATCGAGCGCGGCGGCCACCTGATCCAAATAGTTCAGAGCCTGCTCAAACGACATCGGTTCACTCATCACATCGGCCAGCGAGTATGAATTTTCGATGTAGCGCATGACCAGGAAGGTGTACTCCTCCTGCTGGCCGAAATCGTAAACGGGCAAGATGTGGGGATGCTCAAGCTGAGCAATGGCCTGGGCCTCGCGCAGAAAGTAGCGGCTGAAATCGGGGTCGGCGGCATACTGCGGTGGCAGCACTTTCACCGCGACCAGGCGCTCCAGCCCCAACTGGCGCGCCTTGAAGACGGTGGCCATACCGCCCTGACCAATCTGCTCGATGATTTCGTATTTGCCTAATGTTCTGCCGATCAGTTCTCGCATTCCCGTTATTCCAGGCTCAGGACCACCTTAACTTTTTTATTTGGGTCAGGGTTGATCAATATTGTAGCGGTTTGGTCGTCTTTATTAAAGGCCAATTGGGCCTTTTCTTCAAATACGGTGGTGAGCACCTGAGTCCAGCCCAAGGTGGCCAATTCGTTCTGGTAAAAAAGGGTGGCGCTAACCGGGCTGATGGCGCTGGTGTATTCCAACAGGGCCGGATAGACCGCGGAGATTTGGGCATCGGCCGGCCGGGGCAGACCGACCAGCGGGCTGGGACGGCTGCCCTTCGGCGGCAAAATACGCAGATTGCCGTTGATGTCGGTCAGTGAATAGGTCAGCTTCAGCCGGCCTTCATCCAAAATATGGGCATGAGGCAGCGGCGTCAAAATGCGGAGCGTCGCCGAAATCTCATACTGCTGCACGATGTTCTCCTCCTCGGTTAGCCATACCGCGCCGGTGGCTTGCTGGAAGATCAGGTTCGGATGGGTCAGATCCGGTGCGGTAAAGGTTAGTTTGCGGGCCGGCCGGCCGTTCAGCGTCACCATCTCCGGCGGGCTATCGACCTGCTCCGGCAGCACCAGCAGTTGGCTCAGATCATAAAAGCCCACGTCTTCCGCCGCGATGTCCATGCCGGGCATGACCTGAAACCAGATGACCCCATCGGTGTTCACCAGGTAAATCTTGTCATCGATGCGATAAAAGTCGGACACGCCGCTGCTGGTCCCGGCCGGCGGCGGGTCGGCTTTGACATCCATCGTCCGGTGCATCGCCCCGGCCAGGCGATCAACTGCTGCCACTGTCTCTATCATCCCAGACGTCGCCTGGCCACCGCGAGTTCCGGTAAACGTAGCGGTGTAAGTGGCCCGATAGCTGTCCAGCGTGTCTAAGCCGCTGTTAACCGACTCCACCCCCACGCGGTACACTTCGGCCGTCGGCGTCGACGGGTTATCCGTCGCTCCCCCAAAGTTACAGGCACTGGCCCAAACCAACACCGATAGAACTAGAATAAGCCATCGAAGGTAAGCCAATCTCCACAAACTCCCCACTTCAACAATTCTTTGTAACAGCTTAGCCATGTCATTTCGCAGCCGAAGGCGGAGAAATCTCTACAGCATGTGGTTGCAAACACCCTTCTGAGGGATTTCTCGCTCCTTCGTCGCTCGAAATGACATGATAGGCTGAGGTAGCTACAACTTTTTTATACTATCACTCATTTCGCCAGCGTCAAACTGACGCGACTCACAACAAGCGGGTCAACCGACGGTTCAAGCCGCAGTTTGATCAGATCAGCCTCGAACGGTGGAAGGTCGATGGTATAAGCGGCCTGGCTGTCATTGATGACCAGCGTATCGAGCAAGCGGTCTTCTGCATAAATAGCCAACGGCGTCTCTGACGGTCCGGCGACGGATAGTTCCAAGGTGAGCGATTGGCCGGCCGGGTGGTGGACAAAAAGTTCGGCGGCTGGCTGTTCAGTGTCGCCAAGGGTGCGAGTAACGAACCCATCGGCTTGTTCCTGCCGGTCGCCCCAGCCTTCGCCGAAACTCAGGTACGGCACGGTCTCCCCTTTCGGCGGCGAGGCGTAGACTTTCAACCGGCCATCCTCGTACATCGGTGCGATCCCCGGCAGTGCGGCGGCGACCCAGCGTTCGGTGGCGTCGCGCTCCGGGCCGGGCGGCATTTGCCAATAGTCGAGCACGATGTAGCGCAGGTTGAAATCGTAAAAGATGGTCGACGCCACCCGGTCGAGCGGCTGATCGATGATATCGGGGCCAAGGGTGCGCCACTGTTGCAAGACAGGGGTGCGCCAGGCCAGTTCCAGCGGGTTGTCGCGCGAGGTGTAGGCGGTCAACAACGGCCGGCCGTGGACGGTTTGATGCAGCAAAGGCGTCGGTCGATCCCAATTCATGGGCAGTTCGGCCAGGGTGAAGCGGTCGGGCTGGGCGGCGATGTCGAAATAAAATTGGGGGATATGGATGGGCGACAGGGGATAGGGCGCGGCCAGAAATTCGAAGCAGATGAGGGCCGCAGCCAGGAGCGGGAGACCGAACCGGCGGGCCGGCGGGGGAACAGGCCGGGTTGCGGGTTGCGGGTTGGTCAAACGCGCCAGAGCCAGCGAGACTAAGACGCCCAGGCCGAGCATAAACATCAGATTATAGCGGCTCAGCGAGCGGGTCAGATCGAGAAACGGGACGGTGTAGTAGAGCAGCAGGTAAGGCAGCGGTAACTGCCAACCGCCAAGTGTAACGATCTGACCATTAATATGAAGAAACGGTCCCATCGTTCGCTTTTGGACGGTGATGATTACCGTCTATTTTGTGCTGTCGTTAGGACCGTTTCTTCATATTAATGGTCAGATCGTTACACTTGGCGGTTGGCAGT
>JAGRCC010000811.1 GCA_020433785.1 Anaerolineae bacterium | reverse complement strand
GTTGGGGGTGAGGGCTATTTTCAAGCGAGGCAAGTTATGAATGCACAAACCATTCTCAAAACATTGCAAACCGCGCAATTCACCCGATCGCTCAAACCAGCGCATCTGGAAAAACTGGCGGGCATGGCCTTCCAGGCCACCTACCGCGAGGGCGATATCCTTTACCGCGAAGGCGATTTAGGCGATGTGCTTTACATCATCGAACAGGGCCATGTGGCGGTCGAAACCCACATTCCGGGGCAAGGACGGGTGACGATCCTGACCGTTGGGCCGGGACAACTGCTGGGGTGGTCGTCCTTTTTCCCGAACAAGCGCAAAACGGCCAGTTGTCGAGCTGTGACCAACATGCGCGCGGTGGCCATTAGCGCTCCCCAACTGCGCGATGCCTGCCAAAAAGATTACGAATTCGGCTTTGAGATCTCACTGCGTCTGGCCGAACTCATTGCCGACCGGCTCAAGGCCACCCGGTTACATCTGATGGATATCTTTGCTCAACAGCAGGTCTAAAAAAGGTGAGACCAATAACCTGAGTTCAATAAATCAGCGTAGGTTGGGTTGAGCCAAAATTTTGTCCTCTAGCGAGCAAACGTTGGGTTTCATTCCGGGTGGTAGCCCCTGGACCGCTGGCTCAACCCAACCATTTGGGCAACGGTGGCTCGAATGGCCCCATTCAACCCTACCTACATTGGTATTTGGCGGGCTAGCCGCCTAAACTAGAAATACAGCCAGGCAAAAAACTAACCATCTGTTGGCTCGCGTCCTCGACAAATTGCAGTTGAAATCTTGCCGGTCTCAAGCTATCATGTATAGAGGAAAAGTGGTCGCTCTTGATGACCCTTGCGCATCTTCATTAATCTGACACCCCAATTAAGTTCCAGTTCATAAATACCGGTACAGCCAATTTCCTAGGGTCAAGCGACACACGGGAAGTTTTTTAAGCGTTCAGTTCTTTCGCTTATGTTTATTTGCCAAAAGGAGAGACATACCCCTGCTGTCCCTTCACCAGGCAAGCGCAGGGTTATACCTCTACCGTGTTAATTAGGAATGAAGTAGAGGTCCAAAATGAACCTAAAACAGTATCTCAACAACCTCACCAACAGTTCCGAAGGCTATGGGGTAATGTTGGGCCTGATCATTCTGCTCTGGATTGTCACCCTAATTATTGTGGGCGGCTACCTATTTCTCTTTGTTGAACGATCCAGCCAGGCTCAACTACCGCCGCCCGGCCAGCCCATTGCCGCCATTACCATCGAACCGGCTGTGGCTCTGGCCGGCAGTTCGATGACCGTCCACGGCTCGGACTGGCCGACCGGCGCGACGGTGCTGTTGTACCTGACCACCCCGGACGAGAATCGCATTCCCATCTATGCCGTAACCGAGGCCACGGTTGACGCTGAAGGCCGCTTCACCACCACCTTTAATTTACTACCCGAATCCCAGTGGGTCGAGCATAAATCGGCCACGGTCATCGCTCATGCTCAGGATGGCCAGGTTGTGGCCCAGGCCACCTTCACGATTTTGAGCTGGGAACAAGCGCCAACCGCCACCGTGGAACTGAGTTCGACCGAAACGGCGCCGACCCTTGAACCGACCTCCACCCTCGAACCGGCGGCGACTTCGACGCCCACGCTTGTCTCGGCAACAGGCCCGGCCGCTACCGTTGCGCCTTCAGCCACAGCCCTACCCAGACCAGTATCCACCGCCACGCCGGCCCCGAGCCAGGCCCAAGCCCGGCTCACCAGCACGGCCAACTTGAACGTCCGGCTAGGACCGGGATCGGGTTATGCCATCGTCGGCCTGCTGCTCCCCGGCCAGACCGCCGATATTACCGCCGTTAGTCCCGACCGGGCGTGGTGGCAAATTGAATTCCCGCTGACCACCAGCGACACCGGCTGGGTCTCAACCAAATACGTAATTGCCGAGAATACCGATAACGTGCCGGTAGCGTATGGCCCCCAAGCCACGCCAACCCCGGTGCCCACCCAAAAACCGGCAGCCACCTCAACGCCGACGCCGGCCCCGCTGGTCATTAATGATTGGCGCGGCGAATACTTCACCAATCGTAATCTGTCCGGTTCGCCGACCGTCATCCGCAACGACGGCAGGGTTAACTTCAACTGGGGCGGCTCGTCGCCCGATCCAGCTATTCCGGCCGACAACTTCTCCGCCCGCTGGACCCGCAGCCTGCACTTTGATGAGGGAACCTACCGTTTCCACGCCCGCGTGGATGACGGCGTTCGTTACTATATTGACGATGCCCTGGTCATCGACAGTTGGTATGACAGCAGCGCCCACGAGGTCAGCGGCGATCGCTGGCTGGGCTGGGGTACGCACCGCCTGCGCATTGAATATTACGAGCATGTGGGCGATGCCGTCATCGAAACCTGGTGGGAGCGCCTCTCGCCGCCATCGTCCAGCTCGTCTCCCCGGGCCAAATTCAGCGCCGACGATAAAAGCGGCTCGGTGCCGTTCGAGGTCGATTTCGACAACGACTCCGAGGGCAATTACGACTCCTGCAAATGGGACTTTGGCGACGGCGACACCAGCAGCCGTTGCAGCGACCGGACGCACACTTACGACAAGCCCGGCAAATATGATGTTAAGCTCCGCGTGCGCGGCCCCAACGGTGAAGATACCGAGAAGAAGTCGGACTACATCACCGTCCGGCCCGTCGCCAAATTTACCAGCAGCCCGGTCAACGGCCAGCCGCTGCAAATCCGGTTCACCAACCAATCGGAGTTCTACGACAGCTTCGACTGGAACTTCGGCGACGGTACCAGCGGCACCGCCGCCAACCCGACGCATACTTACGCCGCGGCCGGCAGCTACACCGTTAAGCTGCGCGTTAAAGATGAAGGCGTCTGGAGCAACACCACCAGCCAAACCGTGGTGGTCAGCAGTAATATTCCCCCGCACGCCGCCTTTACCGCTAGCCCCACAACCGGCTCCGTGCCGCTGACGGTCAACTTCACCAACACCTCCAGCGGCAACTACAATAGCTGTACCTGGAATTTTGGCGATGGGTTTACCGCCAACGCTTGCGGCAACCCCGTTCATACCTATTCCACCGCCGGCACATTCACCGTTCAATTGACCGTCAACGGGCCTGGCGGCAGCGATGTGGCCGTGCAAGCCAATCTCATTCAGACCGGCCAGACTGCCAAAGCCGATTTCAGCGTCAACCGCACCAGTGGCCCGGCTCCGCTGGCTGTGACCTTTACCAACCTATCTACAGGCAACTACGATAGTTGCATCTGGATGGTAGACGATGGCTATGCGCAGGTTGGCTGTACGACCTTTACCCACGTCTATACGACCGCCGGCAACAAAACCGTCAGACTGACCGTCAACGGGCCGGGGGGGCGAGACGAGACCGTTAAGCCCAACTTCATCTCGGTCTCGGCCGGCTCATCGTCGGCGAACCCTCCGGCTGCGCCAACCGCTACATCTACCTCACCCACCCAACCGGCGACTCCCACGGCAGCGATTCCCACCGCCACGGCTACGCCATCAAACGCTGAGCCTAGCGAGCCTCAGGCCGAAACGCCCACCGTTACGCCTGAACTACCAACCCCAACCCCTGCACCACCGACCCCAACGCCCGAACCGTCCACCCCAACACCCGAACCAGCGACACTGACCCCGGCGCCGTCCGTCTCTGAATCACCAACGCCAACCCCCGTCCCATCCACGCCAACGCCGGAACCGTCTACTTCAACGCCTGTGCCGCCAACTACTGAACCGTCCACCCCAACACCCGAACCACCGACGGCCACGGCGGTACCACCCACACCAACCCCTGTTCCTCCGACGCCCACGCCTGTGCCGCCGACACCGACACCAGTTCCACCCACGCCAACCCCTATCCCGCCGACGCCGGTCCCACCGACATCAACACCGGTGCCACCGACGCCAACTCCCAAACCACCACCGCCCACACCCGTGCCGCCGACGCCAACGCCCAAACCACCACCGCCCACACCCGTGCCGCCGACCCTGACCCCCACGCCGTTAGTCTCGCCAACCGGCGCGGCGTTACGATCTGCTGTGGTTCCGCCAGCGAGGAGAGTGCATTGAGCGTATCCAATGTAACGAGAAGAGGGTATTAGAGGAGAAATCAAAAAGAGCTTTAGGCGCTAACAGGCAAACGCTTATAGATAAGTCAGATAAACATCATACAATATAAGAGCGACCGTCATGCCCGAATGTCGTTATCGGGCATCCACTGGGGTGTGCCAAGCTAGATTCCCGCTTAAAACATGCGGGAATGACGGGTCTACTACAAAAACCGATTGTATGAGTTCAAACTGATTTGTCTATTAGTTTTTGAGCCAGAAAATGCTCAACACTGTTCCAATTCAGCGCGGAAGCGCTCCAGGTTCGGCGGGCGGTAATCGGGCTGCTGCTGCCAGCGTTGTTTGGCGCTGAGGTGAATATCATCAAACGTGCCGGTCACCTCCCGCACCTTCCGCCCGCCGACCTCAAACATGACAGGAATATCGTCGGGGATGGCCGCCGTAAAATCGGGATCGAGCCTATCCGCCAAATCATCAAACGCCAGCGACAGCCCCAAATTCCACGCCTGAATCATCTCGATCATCCACAGCAGCGACGCATCCGCCAGGCGACGGCGGTGATAACTACCGCCGCCCACGCTCATATGGTCGCCTGGAAACCACATCTGCTTCAGGCGCTGCTCAGGGTAGTTCGGATGCGGTTCCATTGGCGTCACTGCAAAATTTCGATGGCGTTCATCGATGGCGACCGCGTGGAGGGCATTCTCGACCAGCGGGCTTAAGGTGGTGTCGTGGAACCGGTACTTACGATTGACCCACCGATCAAACGGCAGCCAGGGGATCACCACCGGCACCCCCAAACGGCCAACCGTATCCCAGCAGGCCAACAAGGTAATATTGACCGGAAAAGCGCCGTACTGTTTACGAAAGGCATCAACCGATTCCGGCTTGTCCCTGGCTTCACGATACAGCCGGTAGGCCACCCCGGTCTGCTGCACGTGCTGGCGCGGCAGCAAGCCGGCGTAATGAATTAAGCCAATCAAGCTGCGGACGGTGTACGCGCCCCGGCTAAAGCCAAAGCAGTAGATTTGGTCGCCGGGGGCGTAGTTCATACACAGAAACTGATAAGCCTCGTGAATATTGGTTTCCAAGCCCCAGCCGAAAACCCCACTGAGAAAGAAATTGGCCCCGACCCCTTCATCATAATAGACTACCTGAGCCACACCCGCTTCATCTACATGTTGTGTCGCCTGGGCCATCTTGACCACGTTGGTGGGATATGACGCCAGGTTTTGAAAGCTGCCGTCACAACACAGCACCAGTCGTTTCACCCGTTCCTCTCCTACGATCTATCTTCGACAAACATCTTTATTCGTCGAGGCCGAATTATAGCACAGTTGCTATGGCTCATCCAGACATCCGGCAACAAAAAGAGCTTTAGGGCGAAATCGCCCTAAAGCTCTTTTGTAGATAGAAAGTTAAGGTTACAAAGTCTTGTCCGCACTTCTGCGGCGCAGATACACGCCCAGTCCGGCCAGAACCGTACCGGCGGCGATGACGATGGACCACAGCGGCAGGTCTGATTTGACGCCGCCGGTGGCGGGCAAGGCGGCGGGCGTTTCATCAGCCATCATCGCGTCATCAGCGGCCATGGCTTGGTCGTCTTCAGCCATCATCGCGTCGTCACTGGCCATGGCTTCGTCTTCAGCCATCATCGCGCCGTCGCCTTCGGTCATCATAGCGTCATTGGTGCGGATAACGGGGCAGTTGACCGCCAAACCGGCCGGTTTGATATCGTACCCGCCGGCCAAAATATCGGCGGCGTCGGTGATGGTGTTGGCTTGGTAGTCAGCCGGAACGGTGACGAAATTGACGCTCCAAAAGGCGCTGTAGCCCTCGTCGCCAGGAACGACATCGACGATGTTGGATTGACCGGAAACGGCCTGGGGATTACCATCGGCGTCGAAGCCGGTGACGAGCACGTAAATCGGGGCCGGGGTAGTGGGGTTGGGGCCAAAATCAAAGTAGTAAACTTCCTGGCCTTTGTACCAGCCCTGCACCAGCGACGCGCCGCCGTCAGATAGGGTTGAGCCGGCCGGAACGACCGGGCAGTTGACGTAGACGCCGGCTTTCTTCTGCTCATAGCCGCCATCGATCACCTCTTGAGCCGAGGTAATGGTATTGGCCTCATAATCGGCCGGGACAGTCACAAAGGTTACGTCCCACAGATCAGAGTAGCCTTCGTCGCCGGGGATGACATCGACGATGTTGGCCTGGCCTTCGACGGCTTGCGGGTTGCCGTCGGCATCAAAGCCGGTGACGAGGACAAAAATCGGCGCAGTGACCACGCCGCTGCCGTCTTCGGTGAGCGGGGTGCTTGGCCCAAAGTCATAATAGAACGTTTCGCGGCCCTGATACCAGCCCTGGACCAGCTCGTAGTTTTTGGCCGGCTGGCTGAAGACATTATCCTGGGCTAACGCTAACGAACTTGAAACCGCTAATAACAACACCAGCATAGCCAGCCCTAACAAAATTCTGCCGGGCGTCTGGCCAATTCCCCTAGTAGATCCGTGGTAAGATTGCTTAAACATCCGTTTTACTCCCCTTATGCATTTATTGATTGGATTAGGTGAACTTCCTGATGGACTTCACTTTTAGTCTAGGGGAGTAATGTTACCGACGCCTTACGTAAATATTACGAAAGTCTTAAATGCATAACCCGGACAAGCCGGAACCAATGAGGGTTAGATGATCCACGAAGTCACACCAAGGAACACAAAGCTTTTAAATTTTTTATTAACCTGAGTTCGGAAATTCATGGTCTTCATGTCATTTCGTAGCGCTAGCGGAGAAATCCCTGTGACCATTCAATGAACAGAGATTTGGCCAGCAAACTTTGCAGCGACAACGTCGAATTTTCCCGGCGAATAGTTCGATATGGCTATGCCTGAGGGATTTCTCCGCCTCCGGCTGCGAAATGACATGCTCGCCTCTATTTATCGAACTCAGCATACCACGCAAAGGCATCGTTCTTACCGTAAGGAAAA
>JAGRCC010000810.1 GCA_020433785.1 Anaerolineae bacterium | reverse complement strand
TAATGGCCTGTTAAACAAGGTCTGACTAGAGTTACCCTCTTACCTTTGAACTGCGCCCGTAAAAGAATAACATGACCAAAATGACCAGCCCAAAGACGATATTACGACCCGATTGCGGAATTTGCAACAGGCTGAGAACGCTTTCCAACAGCGTCACAATAATAACACCGGCAATGGTACCCAGGTAAAGACCGGATCCGCCTAAAATAGAGGCTCCGCCAACGACCACAGCCGCAATACTGGGCAGGAGTAGCGCATCGCCCATTTCATTATAGCTGCGGCCGGCGTAACCGGTGAGCAACACCCCGGCCAGCGAGTACATCACTCCGGCGATAACGAAAACGCTGATCAAGACCAAATTTGTTTTCGCCCCCGATAGATAGGTAGCAATTTCATTGTTGCCCACAGCATAAATTCTTCGGCCTAACGTGCTGCGATGGAGGATAACGATGCTGATGACGGCAATAACAATCCAAATGATAACCGCCATCGACAGCCCGCCGCCCAGACGATGGTGGACAACAAAATTAAGAATACTGGGCGCATCCCCTTTGGGTTGAGCGCCGGTATAGAATACGGTCACCCCCTTAACCAGCGCATTCATGCCCAGCGTCAGCACCATGGAAGGCACTCGCAAGTAAGCGACACCCAAGCCGTTCAGCAGCCCCACCACCAGCCCCACGCTGATAGCCGCCGCTAAGCCTTTCCACAATTCGGTATTCTGGCCCAAGGCTATCGAGGTCAGCAGCACCGCCGAGAGGTTGAGCGTCCAGCTTACGGAGAGATCGATGTTGCCGGTCAGAATCACAAACATTTGCCCGGTGGCCACAATGCCCAAAATCGAGGCTTTAAGAAGCTGCAACACCAAAAAATCGGGCGAGATAAATTGGGGTGAAATGGCCAGGGCGCCAAAAATAATCAGCAGCACGATCATACTGTAGGCAATAATAACGCTGCGCTGTTCCTGGCTCAGATCGGTCAACCAGGTCATAAGCGAAGGTTTTGTTTCTGTTTTTACGGCCATGAAGTAATCCTCTTTGATTTACGATTGTGGATTGTGGATTTACGATTGAAGTTGGTTGCTTCAATTAGCCCTCAAAAGACACTGCAATCGTAAATCGCAAATCAGAAATCGTAAATGAAATTAGCGCATGATGTCCAATCGATTCTTGATGGTGAAGATACGGGTTGCCCCCAGACAGACGGCAACCAGCAGCACCAAACCTTCAAAAAAGGGCTGCGACAGCGGGTTGACTCCGGCAAAAAAGAGCACGCTGCCGATAATACTTAAGGCAAAGGCCCCGGCAATGGTGCCCGATACCCCACCCGAACCGCCAAACAACGATGTGCCACCCAACACGACCGCCGCAATGGAGAGCAGCGTATAAACCGCGCCAATGGTGGCATCGCCGGAGCTGGTTTGCGCGGTTAAAAACAGTCCGGCCACAGCGGCTAAAAAACCACCCATCGCGTAGGCCGCTAATTTGGCCCGGTTGACATTGACCCCGCTCATATAGGCCGCGCCCTCGTTGCTGCCGACGGCATAGACGGATAATCCCAATTTTGATTTGCGGAAGGGCAGCCAGACAAAGATAATTACCAGGGCCAGCAGCACCAACGAGCCGGGAATGAGATCGAAAATGCGGCCGGTTAACAGATCGCCATACCAGCGAGGAACATAGCCGCCGGGTTGGGGCCTTAGCCACAGGGCGATGCCGCTGTAGATCGAGCCGGTAGCTAGAGTAACAATAATAGGCTGAATGCGCCCGTACACGACAATGAGACCGTTAATCAATCCGGCCAACGCGCCGACCAACAAAATCAAAATAACGGCTCCAATTACGCCGATAACGCTATCCCCAAAAATGGCGGAGGCCAGCGAGTTGGCCATGCTGACCATCGGCCCGACAGACAGATCGATACCGCCGGTAATAACCACCGCTGTTTGCGACATACCGGCAAAAGCCAGGGCCATCCCCTGGTTCGAGGTGGAGGTGATGACCGGTTTGGTAAACAGGCGCGGTTGCAAAATACCAAAGGCAGTGAGCAAAGCCAGTAAAATGATATAGGCGATAGCCACTTTGTAATTACGCTTGATAAAGCGTTTGGTCGGCGATACGCGCACTTCTGAGATGGTGGTGGTTGTGGCCAACGTTATCCTCCTACTTCCGCTTTTGCTTGAGCCACGTTCGACATTTTTAAGCCCAGAGCGGCGGCCACGAGATTTTCCTCGACAATGTCATCGCCTTGAAGCTCGCGGCCAATTTTGCCTTCGTACAAAACCAGCACCCGGTCGCACATGCCCACCAGTTCCGGCAGTTCGGTGGAAAAGAACAAGATGCCCACGCCTTGATCGGCCAGCGAGCGCATAAGCTGGTAGACCTCTTGTTTGGTGCCGACATCGATGCCCCGGGTCAGATCGTACAGCAACAAAATCTTGGCTTCCGTAAGCAGCCATTTGGCAATAACCACTTTTTGTTGATTGCCGCCGCTCAAACTGCCCACCGAAATGCGAGAGGAGGCCGTCTTTATTTTTAATTTCTCGACCATCTGCTTAATGGCTGCTTTTTCCCGACCGCTGTTTAATATCCCCAACCGTGCCCACCGGTCGAGCGTGGACATGGTGATGTTTTCACCCACCGACATGGGCAGCAACAGCCCTTCGGTTTTGCGGTCTTCGGGAATGAGGGCCAGCCCAATACCGGCCTCAGAGGCTGCCGCCGGGCTTTTAATTTTGGTGGGTCGGCCATCGACCAAAATCTCGCCGCGCAAATTGCGCAGCACCCCGAACAAGGCAAAGAGTAGCTCACCCTGGCCCTGGCCGTCGAGACCGCCCAGGCCCAAGATTTCGCCTTTGTTGAGGCTAAAGTTGATGTCGTGCAGCAGGTGTTCCCAGCCCAAATCTTTTACCTCCAGCAGAGGTGTTTCTTCATGCTTATGGCTGGGTTTGTCGGGGAAAACCTGTTCCAGTTTGCGGCCAATCATCATATGGACCATATCATCGTGGCTGACCGTGCCGGCTGGAAACATACCCACGTGAAGGCCATCTCGAAAAACGGTGATGGTATCGGCAATCTCTTCGATTTCATCCATCCGGTGAGAAATAAAAACCACCGACCGATTTTCACTGCGCATTTTTTCCAGCACCTGAAAGACCAGCTTGACATCGCGCAGCGTCAAGGCCGAAGTGCCTTCATCCAAAATAAGCAGGCGAGGATTGCGCGACAGCGCCGTGGCAATCTCTACCATTTGGCGCTGCGCCAGCGGGAGTTCGGTAATGAGAGCTTCCGGATCGAGATGGTGGAAGCCGAAGCTATCAAACAGTTGGTGGGTTTGGCGATTGATCGCCTTGCGGTCGATAAGCCCCAAGCGGTTGCGCGGTGGATTGGTGATAAAAATATTCTCAGCCACGGTCAGATCGGGCAATAGGGACAGCTCTTGAAAGACGGGTACAATCCCCAACTGGCCGGCTTCAACCGGCGAGGGCAGCGAGACCGGTTGCCCATCAACCTTCAGCGTACCGGAGTCGGGTGTGACCACGCCGGTTAAAATTTTGATCAGCGTGCTTTTACCCGCGCCGTTCTCACCAATAAGGGCGTGAATACTGCCCGGTTGACAGCTAAAATTCACCTTGTCGAGGGCCGTAACGCCGCCATAATGCTTGCTCACTTCCAGAGCCTCAATGAAGGGCGGACGGCCGTTGGGTTGTTCAGGGTTAGTAGCCATTGTGTAACTCATAATCCAGGGTAATCGGGTGGGCCGGTACATTGTGGTTTTAGAAACTAATCGGATACGTGCCGGAGTCACAAAGCTAGC
>JAGRCC010000809.1:170-3521 GCA_020433785.1 Anaerolineae bacterium | reverse complement strand
TGACTTTGGCCGAACAGGTGGGCTGTGCGCCCGTGACGATTAGCAAAATTGAACGGGAAGAACGCCGGCCCTCGCCCCAGATGGCGGACCTCCTGGCCAAGTACCTCAGTATCCCTGACAGCGACCGGGAGAAATTTATGCGTATGGCCCGGGGGGAGTTTGTGGCCTCACTACCGGCTATAGTTATGCCGGCTTCTCCTGCTCCATCGCCCCATATGCCCGCTCATAACCCTCTGCCCATTCAGGCCACGCCCTTTGTCGGCCGAGAAGAAGAGTTAGCCGAACTGGCTGCCCTCTACGCCAACCCGGCTTGCCGGTTATTAACGCTCGTCGGACCGGGCGGTATGGGTAAAACCCGTCTCGCCATCGAAGCAGCCCGGCAAGTTAACGTGGCTCATGGCGTGCGGTTTGTATCCCTGGCCTCCCTCACCTCGGCGGGTGGGTTCGTCTCCACCATGGCCGATAGCCTGGGACTGATCTTGCAGACAGCGGGCGATCCTAAACAGCAGTTGCTTAGCTATCTAGCCCATCAAGAGCTATTACTGGTGCTTGACAACTTTGAGCATCTCCTGCCGGGTGATACCGGCCCGGATAAACCCGGACCTCAGAGCAGCACAGCGCTCGTGGCCGAATTGTTGGAGGCGACGCCCCAGCTCAAAATTCTGGTCACCTCACGCGAAAGATTGAATCTTCAGGCCGAATGGGTGTTTCAGGTCGAAGGGCTAACCGTCCCGGCCGATCATCAAGCTGAAAGCGTCGACATGTTCAGCGCCCCCCAACTCTTTTGGCAGCAAGCCCGACGCGTGAACCGGAACTTTGGGCGGCATCATCAGGAGTGGCCGGCGATCGGCCGGATATGTCGCCTGGTGGAGGGGATGCCACTTGGCTTGGAGTTAGCCGCGGCCTGGGTGCGGGTGTTATCCTGCCAGGAAATCGCCCAAGAGATTGAGAACAATCTGGAATTCCTAACCACCTGGCTGCGCGATCAGCCGGTTCGCCACCGCAGTATGGTCGCCGTGTTTGATCAATCCTGGCAGCATCTTACCGCTGAGGAACAACGCGTTTTCCGTAACCTGACCGTTTTCCGGGGCAGTTTCTCCCGTGAAGCCGCCGCAGAAGTAGCCGGGGCGTCGCTGCCGCTGCTGTTGGCCTTGGCCGACAAATCCCTGGTGCGCCGAACCGTCGCCGGACGGTATGAGCTTCATGAGTTGCTGAGGCAGTACGGCCGTGAGAAACTGGCCGAGGCGGGCGAGCGGGAAGCAGCGCAAAACCGGCATCTGGCCTTCTGCCTCAACTTGGCCGAGGAAGCTGAGCCCCATTTGGTGTCTTCAGATCAGGCAGCGTGGTTGGATCGGCTGAAGATGGAATATGATAACTTGCGGGCGGCATTGGAGTGGAGCCGGATGGCGGGCGACCAGGCCGAACTCGGTTTGCGTCTAGCCGGATCGCTCCACGATTTTTGGTTCGTTGGTTATGTGCATGAGGGCCGCGAGTATCTGTCAGCCGCGCTCGCCAGACCGGAAACCTTAGGCCGGACGGCGGCGCGGGCCAAGGCGCTGTGGGCCGCCGGTGAATTGGCTTATATCCAAGACGATCATCAGGCGGCTCGGCCTTTATTCGAAGAAAGTCTAGCCATCTATCGGGAACTCGGCCCCGCCGGCCGACGCGGCCTTGCTTATGTACTCACCAACATAGGGCACTATGCAGACGATTATGCAGCGGCATTCTCCTTGATGCACGAAGCCCTGGAGATTATGCAAGCGTTGGAAGACGTGAAGGGCATTGCCACCGTATGGCGGCAACTGGGCAGATATGCGCTTCGGGTGGGCGACTACGAGCAGGCCGTTCACTGCCTGGAAGAGGCGGTACCTCTATTGCGGCAGGCGGGAGATAAGCTGGACACGGCCTTAGCGCTTTCCAGCTTAGGCGAAGCAGCGCTGCGCCGAGGCGACTATGAACGGGCCATCACGATAGTAGAAGAAAGCCTGACGCTGTGCCGTGAACTCGACGACCAATGGGGTATTGCCGCCTCGTATGGCAATTTTGCCTGGATCGCTCTGCGCCAGGATGAATTGAAGCAGGCCGTAACGCTCCTAATGGAGAGCCTGACTCTGCGTTATGAAATCAGAGAGCGAGGCGGGTGCGCTTGGTGTCTTGAGAAATTGGCCGAAATCGCCCTGACGGTAGGGCAGCGGGAGGCCGCTTCACGTCGGGCTGAGGCATTTCAACGGGCGGTGCGGCTGTTCGGCGCTGCGGAAGCCTTACGCGAGCCTCTCGGCTCGGTCATTGATTTAGCCGACCAACCTGAATATAAGCGTCAGGTAGCGATGCTGCAAGCGCAGCTTGACGAGAGGGCCTTTACCACGGCCTGGGCCGAGGGTCGGGCGATGAGGCTGGAGCAGGCCATCCAAGAGGCGCTGGCTGTCGGCGCGTTTTTGGAAGAGGCCCTGCCTTATACAGGCGTAGTGACGGGGTAGGCAGCGGTGAAGGTGACGAGTCGTTCAACGAAAACAGCCCCAGGTACCCTAACCTGGGGCTGTTTTTGCGCGGTGTGGAATTTAAGTGGTGTAGCCTTACCTGACCGTGAGCACGTTTTCAAGCTGGCCGGTACGCAGGCTGCTCTTGCGATATTTAGCCCGGACCTCCAGCTTGTAGAGGCCGGGGCCTAAGTTGTCGGGCACGCGAAAGGTAATCTCTTTGGGGGCGATACGGGCGAACTCTTCTACCGGCACGGCCTGGCTGTGGTTGGTAATCCCGTTGTCATCAACCGGCACGATAAATAGACCTTGTAGCGGGTCATCCTGGTTAAAGCGAAGCTGGTTACCAAAGATGCGAGCGTTGTGGCTGGGCGACAGCTCGGCGTCGGACGCGCCTTTGTGGAGATTAGCATAGCCATCCAACTCCGGTCTTTTCTTGTAGGGGGCTTCCTTGGCTATGGGGACGCCGTTTTCAACCGCTTCTTTGAAAGCGGGACCGGGCAGCACATTGGCCACAATTTGGTGGCGATGGCTATCCAATTGGTCTTGCGGACCGTTGAAGACACCTTTGATGGTAAAGCTGTAGCGGACGTTACGGGTGACAACCTGCCAGCCATTGCCAGCGGCGATATTGATGGTATCGTGATATTTGTTGATGATGGCTTGGGTATCGGCCTTGGAGAAGGGTGACCCGTTCAGCATCATCATGTCGATGATATCCTCTTCGGTCATCACTTCATGGTGTTGAACCTTGGCGTAGTATTGATTATCGTCGTTACTGTAGTTACTTTTGTAAAGCTTGTAGGATGAACTCATGGCGGCTTAACTCCTGGTCAATCTGAGGTTTTGCGGTAGGTGACAGTCACTTATTGTG
>JAGRCC010000809.1:0-148 GCA_020433785.1 Anaerolineae bacterium | reverse complement strand
GTCACCTTTAGAAAGGTGGTAATCACAGTATATCGGAAGAATAGTCGGCTGTCTGTTGTAGTTTTATGCAGATTTTAGTCAGGTTGCGTATGAAAATGGTTCAAAGACGTTAGAAAAGTATGGTAGTGGTTGGATCGAGTCACTGCCA
>JAGRCC010000808.1 GCA_020433785.1 Anaerolineae bacterium | reverse complement strand
GCCGCCGGGTTGTTCGATAAAATTCTAGTCGATGCGCCCTGCTCGTGCGAAGGTACCACCCGCAAGGAACCCAACATCATCGAGCGCACCGGCGAAGCCGTGTCTTGTAAAAAAAGCGGCTCGCAAAAGGCGCTGCTGCGCAAAGCGGTACAGTTGTGCCGGCCGGGCGGCCGGATTGTCTACGCCACCTGTACCTACGCCCCGGAAGAAAATGAGCTGGTGGTCGATGCCGTTTTGCGCGACTATCCGTCGGTGCGGCTGGTCGGCGCGGAAATCAAAGGCTTGCAAACCTCAGCCGGGATCACGGCTTGGCAGGGACAGGCGCTCGATCCGTCGCTGCGGTTGGCGATACGCATCTGGCCCCACCATAACGATACGGGCGGTTTTTTCATCGCGGTGTTAGAGAAAGATAATCACGAGGCGTCTCGGCTCAACTCCGAAAGCAGCGCGGACGCACCGGTCGCCGTTGAGTGGCCGGCTAACATCTCTCCGGAAGCGCGTGATCTATCGCAAGCGGTGCTGGATCGTTTCGGACTATCGATAGACAATGTGCCCCCGAATGTTCTATTTCAGCCGAGCAACTGGCGCATCTATTTGGTTAACCCCGATCACCGACCCTGTCCCGCCCCCACGCCTGACGCCAGCGGTATGATTTTCATTAAAACCAAGGGCAAATACCCCAAGCTGAGTACCGCCGCCGCCCAGTTGTTTGGCGGGCAGGCCACCCGTAATTATTTGGAGCTTGATGATCAACAAGCCGCGTTGTATCTAGCCCGGCAGGAGTTCAACGTGCCGGCGGCGCAGAGTCGGTTCTGCACCGGGCCGGGTTATGTGCTGATGCGGTATCGAGGGTTTACATTAGGTGTTGCGGTCTATTATCCCCATCAGGAAGAAGCAGGCGGCATAGTTCAGAGTCTGTTTCCGAAAGGATGGTCGCCGGTGAAAGGGTAATTAAAGACCGTAGAACAAATTGCTAATTTGTCCGTCGCTTTCGCTGCGGAAATCGGACACTTTAGCAAATTGTCCTACAAACCTGGATAGTCTCAATTGAGACGTCGCTGATAATAAACGTGTAGTGGAGCGACAAAGCTTGCTTTGTCATTCGCCGTAAGGTCAAAGTAAACTTTGTCGCTCCAACTTGATATGCTCATAGGAGAAAAAATGTGACCGACTTAAAAGGTATCGAAGCGTTTGACGAGGTCAAACGACTGATTGTGATCGCGGCTCATGCCGATGATCTGGAAACGATGTGCGGTGGCGCTATCGCCAAACTGGCCCGGCGTGGAGTGACAATCTTTTCGGTAAACTGTACGCTGGGCGATATCGGTGTACAGACAAAGGATATACTGCGCTGGACGCTGGCAGCCACGCGCATCGCCGAAGCGGAGGCCGCAGCCGAGATTCTGGGCATCGAACAAACCTACAATTTGGGCCAGCCAGACGGTGAACTGGTGGCCAGCCTGGAACTGCGGGCGCAGATCGCCCGGCTGTATCGCCTAACCCAGGCCGATACCCTCCTAACGTTTGATCCGTACTGGACCGGCCAGGCTCACCCCGATCATCGGGCGGCAGGCCAGGCGGCGCTGGATGCCTATATGCCGTCGAAGATGCCGCTCTACCGACCCGAACATCTTAACGAAACCGGCGCGGATTTGGGCCGGATTGAGCGCGTTTTCCTATTTCAAGCCGCGCCGGAGTCGGAGATCTACGTCGATGTGACGGACGTGTACGACACCAAAATGGCCGCCTGCCGGGCCCACCTGAGCCAATTCCCCAAAGGCGATGAAAGTCTGGAGTGGATGAATGAACTGGATCAGGGCCGGGGCAAGATGATCGCGGTGACCTATGCCGAGGCGTTCAAGCAGATGCAGGTTTGGTGAGCGAGCTTCAAGCTTCAACAGCGGCCGGAGCAAAATGCGCTTTGGTTTGTAGTAATGGCTTTAGCCATTTTTGGGGAGTCATCGCTAAAGCGATTACGACGAACTACCCCGCTATTTACGCCATGATTTACTAGACGATCGGCTAGTGAAAGTCCGGCGATTGTCTGATATAGTAAAATGACTGCTTTTTTGGAGGAACTGAATGAGTCACCTGATTCGCCAACCGGCGTATGATCTTAATGAACGACCTTTTATGATTATCTGGGAGACGACCAACGCCTGCGATTTGTCATGCCGCCACTGCCGCGCGCAAGCCATCCCGGAGCATGACCCGCTGGGGCTTAATACTGCCGACGCCAAACGGCTGTTGGAGCAGGTAGAGACGTTTGGTACGCCCCGGCCTATTTTTATTTTCACCGGCGGCGATCCGTTCAAGCGGGCCGATCTGTTCGAACTGCTGGCCTACGGCAGCGAACTGGGCCTGATGATGGCGGTCTCGCCCTCTGGCACCCCATTGTTGAACGAAGCTAATTTGCAAAAAATCAAAGACTGCGGCGCTAAAGCCATGTCGCTCAGCCTCGACGGCTCTACGCCGGAACGGCACGATGATTTTCGACGCGTGCCCGGTTCGTTTGCGCTGACGACGCGTGGCTGGCAATTGGCCCGCCAGATTGGCCTCAAATTGCAGCTTAACACCACCGTCACACGCTATAATCTAACCGATTTACCCAACATTTTTCGCCTGGTCACCGAGTACGGGGCTATGACCTGGAGCCTCTTTTTCCTGGTGCCGACTGGCCGCGGCCGGCAAGAGGATGAAATTGCCCCGGCTGAATATGAAGCGGTTATGCATTTTCTATACGACTGCTCCAAATACATCAGCGCCAAAACCACCGAGGGCCATCACTACAAACGAGTCGTGCTGCAGCGAACGATTTTAGATGAGAAAGGCATTTCGGTGGACGCTGCCTTTGATCTGCACCCCATCTACTACGAACTGCGGCAACGATTAGAGCAGGTAGTGACCGAGAAAGGGCTGATTCCCCGAGAAAAAATTCGACGCACCCCGCTGCACATCAACGCCGGCAACGGCTTTGTCTTTATCTCCCGGCGGGGCGATGTGTATCCCAGCGGCTTTATGCCGATCAAAGTGGGCAACATCAAAGAAAAATCGCTGGTCGAGATCTATCGAGAGGCGCCGCTGTTCAACAGTTTGCGCAGCCCGGAGCAATTCGAAGGGCGCTGTGGATTGTGTGAGTTTGTGGGCGTCTGCGGCGGTTCGCGCTCCCGGGCTTATGCTATGACCGGCGACCCGCTGGCCGAAGAGCCATTTTGCACCTACCAACCGGGTAGCTGGCCCTTTAAGGAGGAGTTGGCCGAAAAGTTGGGCGAGAAAGTGGTGCTTGACTAAGGAATTTAAAAAAGGACCTGGCTTAAACCAGGTCCTTTTTTTCTGACAGTAGGGAGATGTAGGCCAAACTTAAGTTTGGCCTACGTTAGTTCATATAAAGCCAGCTTTGTTGCTCCGATATTGAATCACTAACTCAACAACTTAGCTTGACTAGTTTTCAGTTGGGCCGATTTGCAGCGACTCAAGCATCGTGTCGAGTTGGCTTAAATCGGGTGTGAAATCTGCTGGCGACGCTTGATCGAGGGCGTCGGTTGTTTCTTTCAGGTAAGTCTGGTAATTTTCCTTGAACTCGGCCGGATCTTCAAGCAGAGTGTCTATCGCGGCCAGGTCACTGGGTAGCAACGCGGTTGAGGCCGGGTTGTAGAAGGCGATATAATATTGGCCGTCATCGGTTAGACCCTGAAACGTGTAGAAGGTATCGTAATCGGTGATGGGCGAGTCATCAACGCCGTAGTGAGTGATAAAGCGGATGCCCGACCCGCCGTTAAAATCGAGATACTGAACTTGAGCGACGAGATCCTGAACCGCAGAGCCAAAGTCGGCTAGCACCGGGATTGGGTCTTCGATCGTTTCGGGCCGGTCGGCCAGCAGGGTTCGTAAAGCGTCCAGGCGGTCACTGACCGTATCGACGCCGGCCTCTTCGGCCATGGTTTCGTAGGCTTCTACCGGATAGATTAGCAGTTGAGCTTGATCCGGATAGATACCGCCCCATTCCGGTAAATCGACATTATCAAAGGTGAAGCGCAGATGGGCCGGCTCGCCGATAAACTCACCGTTATCATCTTTGCTAAAGGGCGTAGCCGGTACAAGCTGCGGCGTGACCAGCTCGGCCAGCCCTTCAATTGAAGTGCCAACCGCGTCCGGGGCCAGGCCAATCTCATTAATCAGATCGGCCGGATCGACTGGTTGCCAGACGGCGCTGATAGCGGCATCGTTGACCTGGCTGGCCGTGTAGCCCTCGTCAAATTCGCCTTCGATATCGGCTCGATCAACTTGTTCACCCTGCCAGACCGTACCCGGCAGCAAATCGCCCAATAGAACCGAATTATCTGAACAGACGTAGTTTACCCGTTGATCATTGACAGTAAAAGTTGCCCCATAGATGTACTGGCACGTGGCGCCGTCGGCTAGCTGCAGCAGCCAGGCCCCGCTTTGGTTGGCTTCATCGCCGGCTGGGGCATCGGTTTCCGGCAGCGGCTCGAGGAGGCTGACCTGAAAGCCGGAAGCACCGGCAATCGGATCGACGCCGCAGACCAGCGTTTGGCCGTTGCTGGCCAGCAGACACGGATCGAAAATGCTGACTTCGCCGATTTCATTACCCGCGATCAAGCAGCGCCGGGCGGACGAATTCGGGACAACCACAGATAACTCCGGGCAGATCCCTTCTCTAACTTCATCAGGAATTCCCGGCAGGTAACTCCTGACGATGGTTTCGGTTGGCTCAACGGCCGTAACCGGCAGGGTGAATTGGGCCTCACCCTTGGGATCGATAACACCCCATTCGAACGCTTTTTCAACGCGAGCTAACCCATCTTGAAACGGCCCGGCCTGGTCGTATTGGGGGTCGATCATCATCTGGCCGGTGTCATCGATGTATCCCAGATAATCATCGATGCTGACCGCAGCCAGTCCCTCCGAAAAGCTCTCGGCAAAGGCAAACTGCGGTTCGATGACAAAATCACCCTCGGGGTTGATGTAGCCGAACCGATCATTGATGCTGACGGCGGCTAAATCACCGGAGAAGTCAAGGGCATAGTCAAACTGTGGTTCAATCACCAGATCGCCCGTATTATCAATAAAGCCGGCTTGATCACCGACCACGACCACGGCCAGCCCTTCCGAAAAGTCGCCGGCATAAGCAAATTGGGGATCGATCACCATTTGGCCGCTGTCATCGATAAAGCCGGTTTGGTCATCGACAACCACGGCGGCCAGATCCTCGGAGAATTTGAAGGCCGATTGAAACTGCGGCTCGATAACGAACTGGCCGGTCGTATCGATGTAGCCGTACAGTGCCCCTTCTTTGGCAGCGGCTAAACCGTTTTCGGCAAAAGGATAGGCGTCATCAAATTGGGTATCAATGACCAACTGGCCGGTATCGTCAACGTAGCCAAACGCACCATCGACCACAACGACCGCCAGGCCATTGGAAAAATCTTCGGCAAAATCATACGCCGGCTCGATGACCACCGCGCCGGTCGGGTCGATATAGCCATACTTTCCGTCCTGAGCAACCACCGCCAGCCCATCGACAAAATCGCCGGCAAAATCAAATTCCGGCTCAATGGCCCATTCGCCGGTGGTATCGACATAGCCATAACTTTGGCCGTCGGCGCTGTAGGCAAACAGGCGAGTTTCATTTTGCGGCAGTGGGGCAGCCAACGTCACCAGGCTATACACACTAAACAGAACTATTACGGAGATAACTGCTCGTTTTATTGATCGTCTCATCATTAACCTCTCTATTCTCGGCTACCGCAGTTGCCACTGCTGATTTTGACTACCCGTGCATCTAAACTGCTGCACAATAGCCCGATTGTCTGTATCGTTTCCGCGCACGTCCAGACATTTGCCGCTGTGTTTGGCGACTAAATTGAAAAAGCTGGAGCCGACATGCCGAAGTTGGAAGCGCTGGTTATCGCCATTGTTACAGGAAAAGAGTTGAGCCGGCACCCGATCATCGCGGCTGGCCGCCCTGATATCGAGACAGCGGTTGCTGCTGCGAGAAACAAGGTTGTAGAAACCGTTGCCGGCCGGCCGCAAGATCCACTGCTGATTTTGGCCGCCGTTGCAGCTAAACTGCTGAATTACGGCTCCGTTGTTGCGATTGTCGCCCTGGACGTCGAGACATTTGCCGCTGTGGCGGGCTTGAATCGCATACACGTCATTATCATTATTATTGCCCGAGGTACTGTTCCGGCTGCAATTTCCCTGGCGGATGTCGTAGTTGGTTCTGAAAGTTTGGCCATTGGTAGAGGCTACTAACTGCTGTCCGCGCGAGTAATAGCGGTCGATTCTGACGCGCATGGGGACGACATAGTTACCGCGTGGGGGGATAGAGGGGTAGTTAGCCTGGCCGGTGAACAGCACATTTCCCGTGCCACGATGAATACTTTGCAGGGTCACCACCCCGGGGGCTGAGGTGCCACTTCCTTGGTTCGTTACATTGACCTGTACGTCAAATGTTTGACCACAGACCAAATTTTGTTGAACCGGGGCTAAGCCGTTAATCGTAACAGACGCCGATTGGGCGGCGGCTTGCGGCGGCATTAGCCCGATTGCCCCGATGGCTATTGAAAATAAAATCAAAATTCCGATGGGATAGATTAGTTTCATACTAACCTCCTTTTCATTTAGAGAATTCTACCCGGTTCTTAAATATTCTAAAAACCTTAGTGTCTAGACTAGAGACTAGCACCCTTCAATTAATTGAACCAGCCCCTAAAAGTAGTACAAACGTCGTATTCATATTTGCAAGCAGCCTTATTTCGTGCCAAACTACCACACTTTTACTACTTTTTGGATCTACCGCAGCGAATCAATCTGTGCTAACCTACCTCAAGACGTTTGATTTATAATTTCGATTCATAATTTCGATTCATAATTTCAAGGAAGGAAAAGGAATATCGCGTATTATGAGTAGCAACCGCAACTTAGTGATCATTGTTGGGCTGCTGGCCGTGATAGCATTGGTGTTGGCCGGTGTTATTGGCTTTTTTATGTTTTTTCGCAGCCCGGCGCCGTCGCCTCCACCTGTAGAGGCCGATAATTCTTGGGAACAAATTCAAAGCGCGGGTAAAATTGTCGTGGGGACGTCGGCTGATTATCCCCCTTTTACGTCATTTACCGATGATTTTCAGCTCGAAGGTTTCGATATCGCTTTGATGAACCAGATCGCTCAGCGTTTAGGCGTGCAGCCGGAATACCAAAACTTCGCTTTCGACGGCTTGAGTAACGCCTTGCTGCTCGATCAAATCGATGTGGCGATTGCTGCCATTTCGGTCACGCCTGATCGAGCCGCTTTGCTCGGTTTTTCCAATGTTTATCTCGTTACTGAAGACGCATTTCTAACCACAGACCAAGCTGGTTTGTCGATTAGCCAAGCCCAAGACCTGGCCGGTCGCCGGGTTGGCGTGCAGGCCGGCTCGGTTCATAATCAATGGGCGCAAACTCATTTACTTGATACCGGCATCATTCCCACTAGCAATCTGTTGATTTACCAGGAGGCCACGGCCGCTGTGGCCGACTTGCAAGCTGGCCGGCTCGATGTGGTGATTATGGATTTGCCGCCAGCGGAAGTGGCGGTCCAGGCCGGTGGGTTGGCCATCGCCGGACGGGGGCTTAACACTCAGCCTCTGGCCATCGCGCTGCCCAAAGGGGATGTTTCTCTAAAGGCGGAGATCGACCGGGTTTTGGGTGAGCTGCAGAGCGAAGGCAAAGTAGCCGAGCTAGCCCGGCAGTATCTCGACCTGGAACCGGGCGAGATTTCGCCCACGCCCACCGCCACCGCTGAAGCGGGCGAGACAGTTCCCACACCCACTTCAGTGCCCTGCCTCGACGGGTTGGGCTTTGTTGAACATCTGAATCTTGATGATCAGGCCATGAGTTCGCCGCCGGTTATGCAGCCAGGCCAGCCATTTATCAAAAGCTGGCGGGTTCGCAACAACGGCACCTGTACCTGGAACACCGACTACCAACTGGTGTTCGCTCAAGGGAATACACCGGCGGCTCGAATGGGCGGCCAACCTGTGGCGGTCACTCGGCAGGTGGCACCGGGTGAGACGTATGATATCGATATTAACCTGATCGCGCCGCTGCAGCCAGGGCTGTATCAAGGGTTCTGGCAAATGACCAACAGCCAAGACGTCGGTTTTGGCGCGCGACTGCCGGTTGGGATCAGCGTGCCGGCCTCGGCTACGGCGACCCCCGCGCCCACTCAAACCCCGTCGCCCGGCATCAACTTTACCGTTGACCGGACGAACATTAGGCAAGGCGAGTGCGTGGTCTTTTCGTGGCAAACCGAAAATGTGCGCGAAGTCTATTTTTATGCTCAAGGCCAGCGCTGGCAAGATTACCCGGAGGTAGGCCAGGGCAGTCGCCGCGAGTGCCCCAACGTCAACACCACCTATGAACTGCGGGTGGTCAAACAGGACGGCTCGGTTACAATCCGGCAAATCACCATCTTTGTTGAACCGGTGGTGGGAGCGCCGGTCATCGATCGCTTTACGGTTGATCCGGAGCCGCAGATTACCGTGGGCCAATGTGTCACTATCCGCTGGAACGTCAGAGGCGAGGTTAATACCGTCAGGCTTACAAGCAACAATTCATCATTATGGAATGGGGCGCCGGCCCAGGGTAGCCAGCAAGATTGCCCGCCGGGCCAAGGTACGATTGAGTACGGGATCGAGGCCAATGGGCCGGGCGGCACCAGCCGCCAACAGCGCACCATCAGAGTGGTAGCGGCGGCCACAGCTACGCCCGCGCCCACCCCTGAACCGGATGCGCCGGTTATCTATGCCTTTGACGTATCCCCCAATCAAGTCGAGGTGGGGGGCTGCGTCAACATCTCGTGGCGAACCGGTGGCGGGACGTCGCGGGTGCAGATTAGTCGCGATGGCAATATTACGCTGGATAACGCCCCTATAGAAGGATCGGTGCAGGATTGTAATTTGGTGGCGGCGGGTACGGTTATCTTCCGGATCGATGCGACTAACAGCGCCGGGCAGGCCATTTTTCAAGAAGATACGGTCAGCGTGAGTGAGGCTCCACCGGATAATCCACTGTCCGGTACAGCCTGGATTTTACAAGACGGCGTGCCCGGAACGTCGGTCACAATCACCTTTGGTGCGGATGGTACGGTTAACGGCTCGTCCGGCTGCAACAGCTACTCGGCTCAGTATGTGGTGACCGGCCAAAATCTGGCGATTATCGCCCCGGTTGGAACCAATGCGTTTTGCAGCGAGCCGGACGGGATTATGGACCAGGAAGCCCAGTTTCTGAGGAGTCTGCCTACAGCCGGCAGCTACGAAATTAATCGCAATGGCGCGGAACTTAGTATTTTCGACACCAGTGGCACATTGATGATGACCTTCAGCCGAATGTAAGTGTAGCTTGTCAGCAGGATTGAACTCATAAAATCGAGCCGATTATTTCGGCCCTGATTTATAAAATCGTGGTAACTACAGGTGACTGGCACTTTTTTGAGCGGCATACAACACGCCAATTATGGTGATAAAGTGCCAGTCACCTGACTGGCTGAATCAATACAAATCGTGTAACAAGGAGGTACCGATAGACATTGACTCAAGGAAACGGCTACAGCATGACTCCTATCTAACAAGATATTTCCACCCAGCCGTCCTTGATCCTACGTCAATAGAAAACTAACTAAAAAACATCAACAACAAAAAAACAACGAACCATTTAATCAAAAACTAACGAATAATAATAGAGGGTACCAATGTGGGCATCTTTTCAGAAATGATCCGTGAAAATGTGTTCAGGCCGGCCGATGTGCCAGGATTTGAAAGTAAGCTTTTTTTTGAAGGGGCTGTCCGGCGGCAGTATCTAGAGCGATTTACCGTCTTACTGCTGCTGGCTACGATAATCGCCTCTTACGGTGTTATTGGCGACTCGACGGCAACCGTAATCGGCGCTATGATCATCGCACCCTTAATGACGCCGATTATGGCCACAGCCGCGGCTCTGGTTATGGGGCAAATGAGGCGGGCCATTCAAGCCAGTATCATTGTGGCCGCGGGGGTTGCCGGAGTCATTTTTGTCGGCTGGTTAATTGGGACGATCCAAACAATCCTCGGTTCTTTTATAGATTTTGAAACAAACTCACAGATCACCGCTCGCATAGCACCCCGGTTAATCGATCTGGCGGCGGCCCTGGCTTCCGGAGCTGCCGGCGCCTTTGCTATGAGTCGGGATGATATTGCCGACTCGCTGCCGGGTGTGGCTATTTCAATTTCGCTGGTGCCGCCGCTGTGCGTTGTTGGTATTTCTTTATCGGCGGGTGAGTGGGATGCGGCTATGGGATCGCTGTTGTTGTTTATGACCAACTATCTTTCAATTCTACTCGCCGGCGGCGGCGTTTTGGCTTTTTTGGGGTTAAGCCGGGCCGCCACTATTGAGATTCGGGGACCGGCCCGTCGCAACGCCTTTATGGCCATCGCCCTTGGAACCCTGCTGGTGGCTATCCCGTTGGCTGCTACCGGCTTTAAAGTCGCCCGAGACTCGCTGGCCCAAGTCCAGGTCAAAAACGTAACCGAAAACTGGATTGGCAACACGGAGTTTAACCTGAGAGGGCTGCGCGTTAACGGCAGCAATGTCGAACTGCTTATCACCGGCCCTGAAGAACTCCCTGATTTTTCCGAATTGGTCACTAATCTGGAAGCGATTTTTGACCACCCGGTTGAAGTTAATGTGGAAGTCGTGAGGTCTGAGCAATTGCACTATTCGGAAGCGGAGACTAAAGCGGCAGCGTTACCAAAGTAATCTGGCATCGTTTGGTCTAAAACGGAAAGTTGCGATATCATAATAGAATTCCAGGGAGGATAAAGCACAGAGATGTCCAACTATATCATCGCTTTAGACCAAAGTACGCGTCATACCAAATGCGTCATTTTTAATCGGCTTGGCCATATTGTCAGCCAGTCTGTATTAAAACACCGTCAGGTCTATCCTGAAGTCGGTTGGCTGGAGCACTATCCATTAGAGATATGGGCCAACACCCAGGTGGCCATTACCAGTGCCATGGACAGAGCCAGCATTACCGCCGGTGATATAGCGGCCATTGGGCTGGCCAACCAGCGCGAAACCACGGTGGTCTGGAACCGACGCACCGGCAAGCCTTATTATAATGCTATCGTCTGGCGCGACTCCCGTACGGTTGACATTTGTTACCAGCTTGCCAAAGTGGGTGGGCAAGATCGCTTCCGCTCGAAGACCGGCTTGCCCATCACCACCTACTTCTCTGCCCCTAAGCTAAAATGGCTGCTGGACCATGTGGCCGGCTTGCGAACCGACGCCGAACGCGGCGACGCTATTTTTGGAACGATGGACTCCTGGCTGGTCTGGAATCTCACCGGTGGAGTCAACGGGGGCATCCACGTCACCGATGTCACGAACGCCTCCCGGACAATGCTGATGAATTTAGCGACCACCAACTGGGATAACAGCATGTGTGAAGTCATGAACATTCCCAAAGCCATGCTGCCCCAAATTCGCCCGTCCAGCGACCCCGACGTCTACGGTCACACCCAACCTGATGGCCCGGTGGGCGGTAGTGTGCCGATTTGTGGGATTTTAGGCTCGCAGCAAGCGGCGGCGGTGGGGCATGTGTGTCTCCATCCGGGCGAGGTCAAAAACAGCTATGACGGCGCGTCATTTGTGATTATGAACACCGGTCACAAAATTATCCATTCGCGCCACGGCCTGTTAACCACGGTTTGTTACAAATTCGGCCATCAGCCGCCGGTCTACGCCCTGGAAGGGGCCATTGCCTTTACCGGAATGGTGGTGGAATGGCTGCAAGATAATTTGGGGATAATCGAAGATTTTGCCGAAGTCGAAGCCCTGGCAAAATCGGTTGAAGACAACGGCGACGTTTACTTTGTGCCGGCTTTCAAAGGCTTGTTTGCTCCCTATTGGCGCAGCGACGCCCGAGGCGCGATTGTCGGCCTTACTCACTCCACCAACCGCGGCCATCTGGCGCGGGCTGCTCTGGAAGCCATTGCCTATCAGACTCACAGTATCTTAGACGCCATGGAAGCCGATTTGGGCGCCGAAGCCTTAGCCCTAAAAGTTGACGGCGAGATGACCACCAATAACCTGCTAATGCAATTTCAGGCCGACCTGTTGGGCATTCCCGTTGTTCGCCCCAAAGAAAATGAAACGACCGCCTTGGGCGCAGCCTACGTGGCCGGTTTAGCCATCGGTTTTTGGCGCGATTTGGCCGAAATCCAGCAGCAGTGGTCTGTCGCGAAAGTGTGGAAACCCGGCATGAGCCGGGAAATGAGAGCCAGCCTATATAAAAACTGGCAGAAAGCCGTGGAACGCACGTTTTGCTGGAACGAGCCGGCTCGATTTGGTGAAATCCGAATGCAGGCCAATTATTTTAACGAAACACTGCCGATTTCTTAAATACCTAAATCATACTCACCGACCAGCCCACCGGCCGGCCATTCTCATACGGCATTACCCCATGAAACTGGCGCGAGTCATCGCTAAACACCAGTGGTAAAAAGTAGCGATCTCCTTCCCACAACG
>JAGRCC010000807.1 GCA_020433785.1 Anaerolineae bacterium | reverse complement strand
TACGTGCCGAAGCGGAGCGTGGGCAGCGGGCCGCCGTTGTTTTCGGCCGCGGTCTTAAAGCGTTGGGTTAAATTCTTCAAGCTGCGTAGTTGATCCTGGGCCAGAGCTTTGGTCGGAAAGAGATAAATGGCCCGCGCCTGATAATTGGCGGCCACGGCCTCCAGCACCGGCACATTGTAGCACAGGGTTTTGCCACTGGCGGTACTGGTGGCCACCACCACGTGCCGGCCGGCTCGAACCGCGTCGATGGCCTGGGCCTGGTGGCTGTAGAGACGTTCGGTGCCGCCGGCTTTGATGGCCTCGACCAATGAGCGTATTAGCGGCTTCTCCAGCGAGGCATAGCGCGGGGCGCGCCCCCCCAGCCGCTCAACGTGGACCAGTTGGTTTTGGTAAGCGCGATCTTTTTTGAGTTGGTTGAGGAAGTCGGTTGGATTCATCATGGTTTGAACGGATATTTTACCATACCAGACCAAAAAGATGAAGGAATTGTGAAACGCGCCGGCAGTTTTATGAACATAAATCAAAATCAGGGTCCAAGATAGTTGAAATGTGGCGTTTCTGAGTATAATTAAAGTGGTAGAGTTGATCGCTCTGAATAGTGAATTAAGAAAGAAGGCTCATGGGTAACTTAATTTTAATTGCAGTAGTTTTGCTCGTTGTGCTGCTGGCCGTTATGGGACTGCTGTTATTCCTGCGCCGGAGTCGAACCTCGGCCTCGGCCAACGGAGGGGCATCGTCCAAAAAGAACCGATCAACGGCAGCGCCGGCCGGTGGCAAGACGCCGGAAGACAAGAGTCGCCATAAATCTGCAGCGACCGCTCAATCGACCAAGACCGATGCACCCCCGCCTAGACCGGCACCGATTGCCGCCAAATCAGACGTGTCGTCGGAAGACAAAATTCGGATCTTAATTGTTGATGATAATTTAGGCACCCGAGAAAACGTATCGCGGCTGCTCTATTTTGAAAAGGATTTGGAAGTGATTGGCCAGGCGGTCAATGGTCGCCACGGGGTGGAAATGGCGACGGAGTTAAAACCGCATATTGTTTTGATGGACATTAACATGCCGGATATGGATGGCATTACGGCCACCCGCGAGATGGCGGTGCAAGCGCCGTACAGCCAGGTGATTATTATGTCGGTCCAATCCGACCAGCATTACATGAAGCGCGCCATGGCGGCCGGCGCCAGAGACTTCCAGCCCAAGCCGTTTACGTCTGAAGAGTTGGTCGGGTGTATCCGGCGCGTTTATAAAGTCGGTTTGTCGTCGTACCAGCAGTTTGAAGCGCTTGACCAAGTCAAAACCCAGACCAATGAAAGACAGACCGCCCAGGGAACATCGACGCCAAAAGCGATCAGCAGCCCGGTGGTGGTCGTTTATAGTCCCAAAGGCGGGGTGGGGACCTCGGCGGTGGCGGCCAATTTGGCCATTGCGTTTCATCAAGAACGCGGTGGAGTGGCTCTGTTGGATGGCGATTTACAGTTTGGTGATATTTCCGTACATCTCAACACACGCCCTGATCGAACTGTGAGTGACCTGATTCACGAGGGTAAATTGGAGATTGACCTGGTTAACGAGATTTTAATGGCCCACAATTCCGGTTTGAAGCTGCTTTTGGCGCCACCGCAGCCTCAACTGGCCGATATGGTTGCTCCGGCGATGATGAAAGATATCGTGGCCAGCCTCAAGAATGACTTCAAAATGGTCGTGGTCGATACGCACCATCATCTTAACGACATGACCCTCAGTTTTCTGGAAATGGCCGATATTATTTTGGTCGTTACCACGCCGGAATTGCCGGCTATCAAGAGTGTTAAGTTGTTTTTAGAGTTAGCTGAACAGCTTCACTTATCGGCTGATCACATCAAAATTGTGGTTAATCGGGCTAATATACCGGGTGGGATTAAAGTGGAAAAACTGGAACAGGTCTTAAATGTATCGGAGTCGTTCCGTATTCCGTATGATTCGAAGCTTCATTTTGCGCTCAATAATCGCGGTTTGTCGATTTACCAGCAAGATGCCGCCGCGCCGTCGGCGCGGGCGTTGGCCGATATGGCCCGCGCTTTGCTGCGTTCAATGCCCGTCTCCGATACTGAATTGGAACCGGTTAGCTAACTCGGCTCTAGACCTTTAGGGTTTCCGCAAGGTGGCCACTGGGATTAAAATAAGCAGCCGTTTGGCCCAAATAGGTTGACTTATCTCAGCCAAGTGATGGTCACCTTTGAACTGCATAACTCATTGTTAAAAACGAATGATAAAATTTGCCCCCGGCCGTAACGGTGAGTCAACGTCACCCGGCTCAACCTCAAAGCTGCCGTTTAACTGGTGTCTAGCCCAAATATCCACTAATTTTAGCCCCAAGGACTTCGTCTCTCGCCAATTATATCCCGCTGGTAAACCAATGCCGTTATCGTGGACAGTCAACACTAATTGATTATTCTGAGCGGTGAACGTTATCACGATTTCCGCCGGAGGCCGGTCGGTTTGGCCGGCCATGGCGTCGCGTGGCGTGAGTTCATCCGGAAAAGCATATTTTACAGCGTTAGTGACCAGTTCGTTGATGATTAAGCCGCACGGAATCGCCTGATTGACTTCCAAAGAACAAGACGCGGCTTCAACGCGGATGGTAATGCCCCGGTCTCCGGTTAACGCCCGGCGCAGATGATGAACCAGATCAGCCAGATACGCCTCGAAATCGATTTGGGTCAAATTCTCGGTTTGATACAATTTTTCATGAATCAGGGCTGTGGCTCGAATACGTCCTTGCAGTTCGGCCAGAGCTTGATTAACCTCAGGGTCTTTGGTAGCGACTGTCTGCATATCGATCAAATAAATCAACGTTTGGAGGTTGTTTTTGACCCGGTGATGAACCTCCTTAAGCAAAACTTCCTTCTCGGCCAGGGCCCGTTTAAGCAATTCTTCGGCTCGCTTGCGAGCGGTAATATCGATCCAGATTCCGATCGTTTGGTCCGGCTGGCCCTGGTCGTCATAGAGCTGGCGCGAATAGCTATAAAACCAACGGTAAGCCCCATCCCCGCATCGCCATTGAAACTCACAGTCATATTCGCCTTTTTCCTGAAATTCTTTGGCTTTCAGCCTGGCTTTGACCTGATCATCGGGATGCATCCGCGTTAACCACAACTGTTGATCGGCGGCAAATTCAGCGCCGGGAATACCGGTTAACGCTTCAAATTGGCTGCTAAACCACAGCTCACCGGTTTTGCTAATGGTACAAAACGCCACCGGTACAGAGCGAAAAATAAGCGCCAGGCGGGCTTCGCTTTCACTAATCGCTTGGATAGCCTGTTTTCGTTTGATCACCATGCTATTAAAAGCCGCGGCCAAGATGGCTAACTCATCACCTGTCTTCCCTGTAATCCGATAATCTAAATTACCCTGGGCCAATTCGTTGACCCCGTTGATCAGTTGTTGGATCGGCTGGGTGATCGTGCGGGCAAATATGAGCGCCAGGATAATGACACCCAAACTCATCACCCAGGCAATGTTCCCGACCACCATCCGGAACTTGAAGACCGGGGCCAGTGCTTCAGCCTCTTCTATTTCAGTCAGAATACACATCTCCCAATCCGGCAGCCAGCGGTAAACCCCAATAACGGTTTGACCTCGATAATTTTCGTAGTGACCGGTGCCGCTGTTGCCGGCCAGGCAATTGTTTACGCCTTCGGTATGAATGTCTTTTTTTAGGGCAAAACCCGATTCAAAGCGGCTGTCGGTGACAAAAAAATTATACTTGTTGACTAAATAGGTTTCTTCAGTGGTGTTCACATTGTTGTTTACCAGCATAATGGCCGACATTTCAGCCGGGTCCAGATGGCTAACCAAAACAGCCATAAGCTCACCTAACTGATTTTTTATCGGCGTGCTAATCACCACCGCCGCCTGTTTTAGCGCCGGCGCATAAAAAACAGTTTGTACCGACGTTTCTTGTTTGCCGTCGATAAAGTAAGCGTTATGGCTGTGGACTTCCCCTATCTGTTGGGGATTGGTGGACACGATTACCCGGCCATTTTGACTGTCGAGTAGAAATAGATCGATTGAACTGTCTATATAGTCGAGATTGTGCTGCAAGTAGTCATCACGCAGCGTGGTGAAAGCCGTTTGATACGCCGCGGTATTTGGCAGGCTGGTCGTCAAAATAACAACATAATCACGAACCGGAGCGCGTTCGGCTAATTCGCGTAATTTTTGTTTGTTGTCATTAATCCATTCGGTAAATTCTGCTTCTTTCAGAACTGATACAACCATCAGATGACGCACCGTAATCTCATTAAGCGACTGCTTCGCATACTCAATAGCAAAGCAGCCAACGATAACCAGCGGCAGTAGTGATAGAATGAGAAAAATAAATACCAATTTGCTCCGAAAGCTCCACCACACTCGAGGTAAGGTTTTATTATTCTCAACCGGCCCCTGACTACCTTGACTCATTGACTGCGTCTTTCTATGTATTTGTTTATTAGACTCGCTGCCTGGTCGTTACTCGTGGTCATTACAGCGGTGTACTCCACTCGGTCTTCTCTAAGACAAAAAACCAGCCATCTGAATCGTTACAGTATTTGGATGCGTGATAAACGTTGAAGCGTTGTTGGAAAGAACAAAGGGTGGAGAGGTGATTGATTGCGCCATTAAATAATAGGCTACATCCCCCTCAGCGTCAACCCCTCCTGAACCTTTTATCGGTGAAGAAGACTTGATGAACCCGGCAAATTGCGGTATGATGAGCCCTGAATTCGATGGAAGCTATCAGCCTATTCGGAAAGCAGAAAAAATTGTGATTAACGACTTAGCCATCCTCAAGCAAAATCCGCTAATAACCGCTGTCGATACCTATAAGCGCTACTTGACCCTCAAAACTCACACGATTCACGCGCTGCCGATTGTTATTCTGATGCCGCACAGCAGTTGTAACTGCCAATGCATTATGTGTGATATCTGGCAAGGCACCAGCCGCGACCAACTGACCGAAGCCGACGTAGCCGGTCTGCTCAACTCGCTGCGCGGCCTGCGTACCCAATGGGTAGTCATGTCCGGCGGCGAAGCGCTGCTAAATCCCAACCTTTTCCGTCTGTGCGATCTGCTCCGGGCGGAGGGGATGAAAGTTACTATTCTCTCCACCGGCCTGCTCCTCAAGCGCTACGCCGCCGAGGTGGTCAACCATTCGGATGAAGTCATTGTCTCGCTCGATGGTTCGGAAGCGGTGCATAATGCCATCCGGCGCATTCCCAACGCCTACCACAAATTACGTGAAGGTGTGCGCGCCGTAAAAGCGCTCAATCCGCATTTTCGTCTTTCGGCGCGCTGTGTCATCCAACGCGCCAACTTTGCCGATTGGCCCCGCATCATCGACGCCGCTCACGAAATTGGTCTGGACCAGATCAGCTTCCTGCCCGCCGATGTTTCCTCCGAAGCCTTCAACCGGCCCGAATTATGGCCGGACGATAAAACCTCAACCGTCAAACCGGCCGCCGAGGAACTACCGCAGCTCAAAACCGTCATCGAAACGCTGATCCAAACCTACGCCGCTGATTTTGCCTCTGGCTACATTGCCGAATCGCCGGCTAAGCTCCGCCGTATCTACGATTATTACGCCGCCCTCCACGGCCTGGCCGACTTCCCTGTGGTGCGCTGCAATGCGCCCTGGGTTTCGGCGGTGGTGGAAGCCGACGGTACCGTGCGCCCTTGCTTTTTTCATCAAGCCGCCGGCAACATCAAAGAGACCGCCCTGCCTGATCTGCTCAACAGCCCCGCCGCTATTGATTTTCGCCGCAATCTCGATATGGACACCGACGCCATCTGCCGCAAATGTGTTTGCTCCCTCAACTTACGGCCCACGAAAAGACTGGAGTAGGGAGTCGGGAGTAAGAAGTAGGAAGAAGGAAATAATCTTTGGCTGTAGAGATACCATCCCTCTTGAAAATAAAGATCTGGAGCGTCAAAGCTTACTTTGACCCGATTGTGAATGACAAAGCTTGCTTTGTCCCTTCACTAAATTCTCTTTTTGCTGGTCAGTTTTTACCCCTTACGCTCGCCCTTTACCCTACTCCCTACTCCCTACTCCCTACCCCATGAACTGGCCCTGGCACGATCTCCACGTTCACACCCGCCCTCACTCACCAGACGCCCATTGGCGAGCTACCTTGCCGGCTATGCTCAAACGCGCCGCGAAAAATGGCGTTATGACCGTAGGACTGGCCAACCACTATTTTCTCGATACCGATTTTAAGCTGTTTCAACGATTGCCGGAGGAAGTGCGCCGTAAAGCACCTGCGGGGATGACGGTGCTGGTTGGAGCCGAGTTGTGCGTTCTCGACCCAACCGGACGCATTAATCTGACGGAAAGTGAAGCCCGGCAGCTCGATTTTGTGCTGGCCGGACCGCATCACTTCCGCCAGCGCTGGGTCGATCCGCCGCCGGTCGGTGACGCCCGGGCGTTTATCGAACACCAGCACCAAATGCTGTTGGGCGCGGCCCGTCACCCGTTAGTCACTGGCGTGGCCCATCCCTGGGTGATTAACATCCAGCACGCGCCTCGTCGCTGGGGCTTTTCCGTCGATCAGTTTTTGCAGGTTTGGCATGAGGATTATTTTGCCGAATTAGGTCAGGTGGCCGCTGCCCACAATATCACCTTAGAGATTGGTATGGGCATGCACTTGATGGCCGAGCATCAAGGCCAACCCTTCTGGCAAGCCTACGTGCGGGGTCTGCAAGCAGCCAAAGCCGCCGGCGCCAAATTCCATTTCGGTTCCGACGCCCATCATCTCTTTGTCGTAGCCCGGCTCGACTGGCTGCAACCGACGCTAGAAAAGCTGGGCTTCACGCCTGAGGATATTCGCTTTCCCTCCACCCCCAAGCAGTCCTTATAACGTTAGGACTAACGCAGTTGGGAGTAAAACCTTCCTGGAAGCTGGATTTACCCGCATTCAAGGAACCCAGTGCTGTTTGTTAGCCTCCCGTAAAGCTTCCAGGAAGGTGAAGTGTGTAAGTCATAACCCGAACAAGCCGGAACCAAAAAGGATTTAACGCAAAAGACGCTATAGGCGCAAGAGACGCAAAAGGATATATTAAAAAGCGTTTGCGACTTTAGCGCCATTGGCGTCTTTTGCGTTTAGATGCCCGGCCCCACTTCTTGCTTTTT
>JAGRCC010000806.1 GCA_020433785.1 Anaerolineae bacterium | reverse complement strand
AGGTGAGCAGCAGCCACGCCGAGGCGATACCGGCTAACCCCATGATTACCGGGATGGCGTAGCTCAACCCCAAAAGCAAGAAGTACTCTATTTGAGTAGCGCGCCGGCCAAAGCGAACGGCCAGCGTTTTTTTGCCGGCGGCCCGGTCGGTGTCGATATCACGCAGGTTGTTGACGACGAGAATGGCTGTCGCCAGCAAGCCGACCGGTACAGCGGCCCAGATTGAGGCCGGGCTGACCGTTCCGGCTTGCACATAATATGTACCGCACACGGCCACCAGTCCGAAAAAAATAAAAACAAACAGATCGCCCAGGCCGTTGTAACCCAAAGGAAAGGGACCGCCGGTGTAGGCAATGCCCGAGGCAATGGACAGCAGCCCGATCACCACAATCGGCCAGCCGCCGACAATAACCAGATAGAGGCCGATCAGCGTGGCTAGACCGAAGGTGAGCCACATACCGGCCGTCACCTGCTCTGGGGAAAGCAGCCCGGCCTGAGTGACGCGCAGCGGGCCGAGGCGGGTAGTGGTATCGGCCCCTTTTTTGAAATCAAAAACATCGTTGGCGAAATTAGTGCCGATTTGAATCAACAGTGCGCCCAGCAGAGCGGCTACAGCCGGACCTAAGCTGAATACATTTTCGCTAATGGCTACGGCCGTACCGACAATGACCGGAGCCGCTGCCGCCGGCAGGGTTTTGGGTCGGGAGGCGAGCAGCCAAATTTGAAATGGCGTAGGCTGGGGATTGGTGGTGGTCAACTGTCTAATTCTTCCAGCTTATTCTTTCTTCGGCCCAACCCCGGCTAGCGTCTCGGCTGGCGCCGATAAAGCCATCGGGTGAACCTTCCATATCGAACAGTTTTTGCTGGTCGTTGCCGTCGGGCGTCATGGCCCAGACACCCCATTCACCCCCGTCTCGATTGGTGACAAAGGCGATAGCTCGGCCGTCGGGCGACCAGACCGGCAGTCCCTCTTCAAATTCGGTCTCGGCCAGCGGCTGGGCTTCTGAGCCGTCGGCGTTGGCAATGAAGATGTCCCAATTCCCCTGGCGGTGCGACATAAATATTACTCGGTCGCCGGAGGGGGATAGCATGGGGGCGGTATCGTCGTTGGACCCCGTAATGCTCTGGAGATCATTGAGGTTGGTTGAAGCGGTTTTGATGCCGCTGCCGGTTGCGCCCCAACCTTTAAACGCCAGCCGCCCCGTAGCGCCAATGGCCGGGTACTCGCCTTCGCCCAGAACGACGCCGTTGCTGCCTACCTGGGTGCTGCCCACTTTCATGAGCCGCGACTTACGATCGCCCTCGCGGCGGGAGAAAAAGATGATTTCCGTGCCGTCGGCGCTCCAGGTGGGGAGTTGATCCTCGACAAAACGGGCCACTAAGTAGCCATCGCTCGCGGTGAGATCCATTGTCATCAGCCCCCACGAGTCGAGCCGCCAGGAGTGGAAGGCGATGCGAGACCCATCGAGACTAAAGGCGGGTTGGCTGGCTCCCTTTCTAAAAAGGGTGGTGCCGGAGCCATCAGCTTGACCGAAGTAGAGATCGTAACTGTTGCCGCTAAAGACAGGATAGGCAATGGTCCCTACCAACGATGACGCGGGAATAGTCCCCGACTGAACCCCGACCGCTGTGCCGGTGGCTGTGGGTGATGATACCGGCGTGAGCGTGGGCGTGTCTGTCGGCGTCTCTGCTGGTTCAGAAGTGGGTTCGTGGGTTGGCTCCTCGGTTGCTTCCGGGGTTATGGTGGGGGTTCCGGTGGGAGCGTCGCTAAGGGACTGCGGGACGAACTCGGTGGCGGTGGGTTCCGGATCAAAGGCGGCATTGGCTTGTTGAGGCGGCAAGCTGCCGGCGCGATCACTGAATAAGAAGAAGGCTGCCGCACCTATCGCCGCAATGAAAAGCAGGGCCAACAGGCCGAACAACACGGGCGAGAAGCCGCTTTTGGCCTTGGCCGGTTTGGCCGCCTTAGCCGCCGGCGCTACAATCGCCGCTGCTGATTTCTCGGCAATGGCTTTGCGCATCTCGTCGGCGGATTGGTAGCGCTCGGTGGGGTGAATGCCCATCGCTTTGAGGACAATGCGCTGGACTCGGGCGCTGATTTTGGGGTTAACCTCGTTGGGCGGGGTTAAAACTTCTGGGTTCAGCAGCCGCTCGTGAACGTTAGGAGGAGCCACATGGGTGAGCATATGATACATGGTCGCGCCCAGCGCGTAAATATCGGAGCGGGCATCGGTGTGGGAGTCGCTGCCGGCAAACTGTTCCAGGGGAGCATAGGCCGGCGTCCCCAGGCCGCGCAGTTCCACTTTAGTATGCGGGTTGTTGGCATCGAACAGTTTGACCAGGCCAAAATCCACCAGTTTGATCCGGTTGCGGGTGTCTAAGCGCAGGTTGGCCGGCTTAATGTCGCGATGGATGATGGGCATGGGCTGCTGATTGTGCAAATAGGACAGCGCGTCCAATATTTGGTCGGCCCAATCAACGACCAATGTTTCTTCAAGCGGGGCATTGGTTCGCTGTAAGCGGCTGTCGAGGTCTTCGCCTTCGACGTAATCCATTACCAGATATTCTCGGCCCTCTTCAATGAAGTAGTCGGACACTTTGGGCAAGCCGGGGTGATCGAGCCGGGCCAGTACACTGGCTTCGGCCAAAAACTGATCGCGCGATTGGGATTGGACATCGGGGCTGGCGCTGGGATCAAGCCGGTTCTCTTTAACGGCGCAGCGCCGGCCTTTCAGGCGCTGGTCGTCGGCCAAGTAAACGGCGCCCATCGCCCCACAACCAAGCACACTGGAAACTTTATAGCGATCACTGAGAACGGTATTTTCACCCAGCAAGCCACGCATCGCCGTGCCGCAAACCGAGCAGGAGTGAGCGGTGTCTGGATTATCGTGACTACAGGAGGGGCACATTTGGGACATGGTCAGTTTCCCTAATTTCTTTAGTCTGAGCAGCTCAACACTAATGGGGCCTTTGGTCATCTGATATCAATCATACGGATTTTACCTCAAAATGGCCAGTAGGTCTAAATAGCGCAGTGGATTTACTTGGCCGTGTTACAGGGTTTATATAAACGGGTCATTTTTTAGCCGTCGGGTGTTCCTGGGGTCAAAATTAGGCTGAGGCGAAGGCGAAGGCGAAGGAAAAAGCGCCTGCTTTATCCAATGATAAACCTTTGTCGCCTAATCGGTTCAAAAAAGTAAGGTGGCGTCCTATTTGTTTAACGTTGAACTGGGCCAAAGTGTTACGCCAAAAAAAAACGGAGGCTCATCAGCGAGCCTCCGTTTAAAGTAATGCGCAAAACTCAGGTGACAGTCACTTCTCAAGTGACTGTCACCTGAGCGTTTATTTGGCTTTGAAGCCTTTTTCCTTAAGCGCAGCTTGGGCGGCCGCCAGACGAGCGACCGGCACGCGGAAGGGCGAGCAGCTGACGTAGTTTTGGTTGATGCTGTGGCAGAAAGCAATCGAGGCCGGATCGCCGCCATGCTCGCCGCAGATGCCTACTTCCAGATCAGGCCGGGTTTGCCGACCGGCTTCAACGGCCATCTTCATCAACTTGCCGACGCCTTCCTGGTCGATGGTTTGGAAGGGGTTCTTGGGCAAGATGCCATCTTCCACATATTTGAGCAAGAAGCCGGCTTCGGCGTCGTCGCGCGAGTAACCGAAGGTCATCTGAGTCAGGTC
>JAGRCC010000805.1 GCA_020433785.1 Anaerolineae bacterium | reverse complement strand
ATGTCGTACACAATTTTGTCGCCCAGCACTAACGATTGGGGAGCGGTTTTCACCACGGCCAGATCGGCGTTGAAATCGTCATCCTTGATGTTGGCGGTGGTGGTTGCCGTCAGGCCGCTGTAGTTAGCGTCGAGGCTAACGGCCGTTAAATCGATCCGCCCCTGGTGGTCGCCTTCCGAGAGCAAATCTTGAACGGCGGTGACCGTAACCGACTTGGCCGAATTCCAATTCGAAGTCGTGAAGTTGAGCGTCTGGGGAGAAACGGTTGTTTGGCCGTCGGTGGTCAGGTTGACCGCGACCGGTTCGGCTGGAGCCGTGGACAGAAACACGTCCAGTGTATCGGTGATGCCACCTTCGGCCACATCGGTCGATTCATCGGGGCTGTAGACAAGGATCTCGGCCGGATAGACTACGCCGGCCTCGTACGCGCCGATATCACAAATAGCGGTATCAGGCTGGGGTCGCGGCGCGCCCCGCTGGTCGGTGGCGACGCCGGCAACACATTGGCCGGCATCGATGGCCGGGCTGGCGTTTGACAGGCCGTGCGTTTTGGTTTTGCCGGGGGCGTTGAGTTGCAGCGGCTCGATGCCGGGCGATGGGGTGATCACATCGCCGGTACCAATCAGGTTGCAACTGCTGTCATCGGCCAGATTGTGGCCACCGGAGGTGATCGAGCCGCTGCAATTGGAGCCACCCTGGTTGTTGCCGATCAAGCTGTTGCTCAAATTGAGTAGGCCGGTATCGAGAAAGAGGCCGGCTCCGGCGGCGGCCGTGTTACTAGCGATGGTGGTAAATTTGATAACGCCGGTGGTTCCACTTTCAAAAAGCCCACCCCCGGAATTCGTCGCCCGATTGGTGCTAAGGGTGCTGTTAACCAGGTAGAAGTTACCGTTGTTGGCAATCCCACCGCCCGCATCGCCGGCCTGGTTGTGGCTAACGGTGCTGTGGGTCATCGTCAAGACAGCCAGGTTCAAATTGGCGATACCGCCGCCATCGGCTGCGGCGGTGTTACTGGCGACGGTGCTGTATGCCATCAGGAGTTCGCCCTTGTTGAGCACCCCCCCGCCGTCGATCGCCGAGGCGGTGTTGGTGCTGATCAGGCTGCCGTGAATTTTGACGAGACCGCCGGTTTCATTGTAGATGCCACCGCCACTAACCGAAGTGGCCGTGTTGCGGCTGACCTCGCTGGCAAACAGATTGACCGTACCCTCATTGAAAATACCGCCGCCCAAATCGGCCGAATTGTTATGGATAAGGCTGTTATCCGTCACAGTCAACTGGCCAGCATTATAAATCGCCCCGCCTTCATTAGGGGTGGTATTGCCGCGCAGTTCCACGCCTGACAAGGTTAACTGCCCACTTTCAAGCAGAATGCCGCCGCCATACAAGGCCCGGCTGCTGTAAACCTTGGTATTGCTGATTATGGCGTCGGCGGCGACCACATATACCCCGCCGCCGGCAAAATCGGAATTGTAGCCGTTGATTATCGTCAAATTTTCAACGCGAACGCCACCGGTGCCGGAAATGACCATAACCCGATCGGTAGACAGGGCATCGAAGATGGTGGGGTTGGCGACGGGGTCGGAGACCGCCCAGTTGGTTGTGCTGTAACCGCCTCGTAGGGTCAAAGGTTGGCTGATGAAGGCGATTTGATAAAAATCGAGGATGGTTTCGACGGCCTCGGCGCAGTAGCCGGCCACTTTGATGGTGTTACTGGTGGCCGTCACGGCCTCGATGGCGGCCTGGACCGAGGTATAAACGGGGCTATCGGTGCTACCGTTCGACACGCGGGCAAAGCAGGTCAGGCTTTGTTGCAGCGGTTCAGTCATCGGGGCTAAGGCCGAGACAGGTTCGCCTGATAAACGAGACTGCTCGGATGGCCGCGACTCGGCGGCCTGGGCAGTCAGGATCGTCAAAACCATCAACAGCACGCCGATTCCAGCAGTTAAGGCGAAGGTAATCGATTGAAGGGGGTTGGTCATCAGGTTCATAGTCAGGTCAGACAAGCATTTGTTGGGTAGGGTTTAGACAGATCCAAGGGTTAAGTTAACCTAAACGTCGTGTGTAGCGCGTATTCCGGATCACAATCAGATGCGCACTACGCAATCGTCGCATTGGTTAGCCTCTATTCGATAAAATTGCCGTTCGTGGTGATCCGCCAGCGATAGGCTTTGTACGTCCAGTCGCGATAACCTTCGGCGGCGACTTGGCCGTTGACCGCGTAGCGCAAGGTGTAGCGATAGCTGCCAGGGGCTTGTTCGATCACTTTAGTATCATGGGCCGGGATGGGCCAGCTCTGACCGCCGATTTCCAAGATAACCGCCTGGTCTAACTCGTTAAAAATAGCCAGCAGAGCCAAGCCGGGCGGCGTTGGAGTGGGACTGGGAATGGGCGTCCGGGTTGGCACAAGAACGGGATCGGGGGTGGGCGGGTTCCAGGCTACACGCCGCCTCTTCCGAACATCCACCACGACCGCGCCGTCGGTGACGGCCAGCGAGGTAACCGCAACCGGCGCTTTGACCAGCGCTTGCTCAATACCGGTGTTGATACCCTCCGACAGGGTACGGCCCACCCAGCCTAACGAGAAACCGTTGACGGTGGTCAGTTCAACGTGAGGGATGGTTTCATTCAAGGTGAGTGTAACCGGGAAGTCCAGCAGCCATGAGCCACTTAGGGTGGTTTGAACGGCCAACTGATCGGGCGATTGGGGCGAAATCTGAATGTCGCTGAGGTAAGCTTTAGTTACCTCCTGAGCACTGCCGGTCAGGTCGGCTTCGCTGAAGAGGTTGTCTTGATCTACATCGAGCGCGTAGTAATTCCAATCGCGGTTGGCGATGGTTTGTTGCAGCAGCCAACTGGTGGCCAGAGTCCCGCTAATCGTCAAAGCCGCCCCCACCAGGACCGCGATGAGCAGAAATAGGGTGGCTGCTTTGGCCACCCGTAACGTAGCCCGCCCCATCCGCCGCCAAAAAAGATTGGGCATAATGAGCTTAAGAAATTTCTCCAGGCCGTCTTTGCCTTTTTGCTCACCGTGTTTGACGGCCATAGTGGCAGCGGCGGCCAGGTCATTGCGATTGATGAGGGTGAACCAGCGCTCGAAGTCGCCGCGATAGAGGTAGCCTTGAGCTTCGCCCCGATTCTGTTCGCACTGATCAACCAGTTCGCCGACAGTTCGGGCCGATTGGCCGCTTCTAAAGGTAAAGAGGGCAGCATTTTTCGCGCCGGCAATGAGGACCTCCAACTGCTGCTGAAGCTGGAGCGCGGTCGGACGCTGCTCCGGTTCGGCGGCGGTTGCGCCGGCAATAATCTCGTCCAATTCGCGTGGTAGGTCGCGGTTAATTTTGCGAATAGGTTCAAGGCGGCTGTGCAGGTCTTGTAGTCTGACAATGTTGATTTTGATTTCGCCATTGTCTCGAAAGGCTTCCAGGGGACTAACCCCGGTTACTAAATGGTGCAAAGTGACACCCACTGCGTAAATATCGGAGGCGGGCACGGCCTGACCCAGCCACTGCTCAAAGGGGGTGTAGCCGGCGCTGCCCGCCGATTTTACTTCTTCCAGATCAGCGGCGTTGTTGACCGGTTTGGTTTTGGCCAGGCCAAAATCGACCAGCCAGATGCGGCCATCATCACCTAGGAGGATGTTGCCCGGTTTGATATCGCGATGCATGACCGGCTGCTCGCCTTGGGTGTGCATATAGTTGAGGGCGCTGCATACATCGATCACGTAACGCACCGCATCGCGCCATTGGGTAGGGCCGGCCTGTGATTTGAGCGCATCCTGAAGGCTTTGGCCCTGAATATATTTCATGACCAAGTAGCTGCCGTTTTCATTTGAAAAATAATCAAAGATTTCGGGAATGTTGGGGTGGCCGGGTTGGTTAAGGTGTACCAGCAAGCTGGCCTCGCGCTCGAAATCGAGCCGCTTCTGTTCCAATTCGCGGGGCGAGATATGCTGCGGACTCAGCATCTGCTTGACCACACAGCCCCGTTTCAGTTTGAGGTCTTCGGCCAGGTAGGCCGCGCCAAAACCGCCTTTGCCCAATATTTGCCGTAGTTGATAGCGCTCTTGCAGAATGATTTCGCGCCGCTCAATCGACTGGTTGTCCTCATCTAGGGAGGGGATGGTTAACGCTTGGGTGACCTTCCCCTGAGTAGGCGGGGGGCCAGGATGACGAGGCAAGTGAGCCGCACCGTCTCGATTGGCGTTCTGATCGGGCCGCAGGTTAAACGTACTCAAATGGCGGTCATTCGCGACAGGTTGAGAGGAAGAATGAAAGGTCGCCCCGGCGGTTATGAGGGCGGTATCGCCAAAGGAGACGGCCAGGGTAACGCCTTCATCGTCGGACGGGAGCGCGACAGTGTCGCCATCGCTGTCGATCGACGATAGCTCGGATGTCAGCGCGACAGTGGCCCCATCGCTTCCATCCGGCGATTGGTCGGATGGGAGGGCAATAGTCGCACCTTCGCTGTCGGCTGACGGCTGTTCGGAGGATAAGGCGATGGTCGCGCCTTCGCCGTCGGCCGGTGATGGCTCTGACGGGAGGGCGATGGTCGCGCCTTCGCTGTCGGCTGATGGCTCGGATGGTAAGGCAATGGTCGCCCCGTCACCGTTTGCCGGCGGGTTTTCGACGGCCGTCTCGGGCCGAAGGTGTTCGATTTGTTTGATACGCTCCAAGGATTGGGCCAGCAAGGCCTTAACGGTTGGGGGCGTTTGAGTCCATTCGTAGTCTGAAATTTCGGGCGGCTTGGTATCGGTCATAAGGGTAACAGGGTAGAAAGTTGGTCTTGACAAAGGTCGGTTATTAGGTTACGCCATTATTCTAACATAAAAGCAAGTGATGCTCAATGAAGCCGGGAAAAAATCATGTTAACCTATAAAAGCCTGATGAGAAGATTAGACTCAGATAAATTTGCTGTAACGATTAATCTCTCTACAATGAAGGGACTGAGGGAGAAAATGAGGTCGATCCTGTAATCTGTGGACAAAGAATCGTGACAGAAACTACAGAACAGCAACAATCAACACCTATCTTAGCAACAACCGATACAAATTATGAACTCTATGTCCAAACCCTATCCGGCTTTCGGGTTTGGCACAACGGCGTTGAAGTAGAGTCGGCGGAATGGAAGCGCGAGAAATCGCTGCATCTGTTCCAATTTTTGATTACGATGCGCCAGCAAACGGCTCGCATGCATAAAGAGCAAATCATCGATTACCTATGGCCGGAAGTCGATACGGAATTGGGTAATCAAAATTTCAAGGTCGCTTTGCATGCGTTAAACAAGGTACTTGAGCCTAAACGCAAACCCCGCACCGACCCTCGCTTTGTGCAGCGACACGATCTAACATACAGCCTAAACATGGATCTAATCTGGATTGATAGTGACAGCTTTGAAAAGGCGGTTGTTGCGGGCAATCAGGCACTGGCGGAAAATGATCTACAAGCCGCCACACAGCATTATCAGAAAGCGCTCATTTTATATCAGGGCGACTATTTACCGGAACGGCGCTATGAGGATTGGAGCAGTGCCGAGCGAGAGCGCTTACAAATTCTAGCGCTAGGGATGATGACCATTTTGGCCGATCTGGTGGTGGATGTTAGCCCGTTGGAAAGCATCCGCTTAACTCAGCGGGTGTTGAGTATAGACCCTATTTGGGAAGACGCCTATCGCACCCAGATGCGGGCCTATTTGGCTCAGGGTAATCGGCCAATGGCCATCCGCACATATCACCAATGCGAGGAGGCTCTTGAGAGAGAGTTAGGCATCAGTCCGCTGCCAGAAACACAAAAGTTAATGCAACAAATCACCCATATTGGCCAAAAATAATGTTTTTTGTATCTCTATTGTAACCCATTTGTAACTACATCATGTTATGATACCTTTGAAAATGGAAAGTAAATGCTATGTCAAACGATCGTAACATTGCTTCATTCGTATTACGATTTACCCAAGAGCTTTGGGAAGATGCCCAACAGGAACCGCACGTCCGTTGGCGTGGGCACATTCGCCACGTGCAGGGCGAGGAAGAAAATCGGTTTAC
>JAGRCC010000804.1 GCA_020433785.1 Anaerolineae bacterium | reverse complement strand
CGACTTCGCCGTATTCAATTTGGACCCCGCGGGCCGGCAGCCCATTGGCATCATTCACTGTCCCTTTGAGCGCCATATCGGCGCAGTTGTTGGTGCTGGAATGGGATGATAAGATGTAGGGGACCTCGGTGGCGGTGGGCGTGGGCAGTGGTGTGGCGGTTGGCGGCTCCGGCGTGAAGGTGGGCGTAAAGGTTGGGGTGCGGGACGGCGTCGGCGTGCGGGTAGGGGTTACGGTTCGGGTTTCCGTAGGCGTTTTGGTCAGCCGAGGAGTCGGTGTGGGCGTGGGTGTCCAGGTAGCGGGATATGATTGGTCGAGCGTGAAGGCGGTTACCACCGGCGTCGGCGCATACCGGGCCAGGCGAGTCGCCGCCGCCACGGTGGCACGCTGCGGGCTGAGCGGGTTAAAGGGGGTATTCGGATTGAAAAATACAAAGATAAAATAGATCGCCACCAGGGCGGTTAGCCCCAGGATTAAGGTTGCCAAGACCGTGGTTAATGGACTGTTGCCTCCCACAATTCTCCTCCTCAATGAGTTTTCGCCTTACTTAATATTCAATTTGCCCAAGCCAATCGCCACAAATTGTGCCGCCATCACCAAACAGCCCAGGGCCATGCCCCACCGTTTGAGCAGCACGCCAACCAACCCCACCACACCGATCAATCCGCCTAAAACAAGGTTGGCCTCTTTGACGTTTTCATCGGCTTGCTCCGGCGTTTGGCCGCGTTCGACCATGGTCCATTTGAGAATGGAGCCGCCGTCGACAAAAGGAATGGGAGCCAGGCTGCCAAACCCAAAGATTGCGTGCATCCAGCTTTGGGCGGTGAAGAAATCACGCAGGGCCGTGTTGGGCCGGGTCAGCGATCGCAGTACCAGCGACACCAGTAGCGATATGCCGCTGGCAATCGGCCCACCGATGGCCCGCATTTTGTGAGCCTGAGGCGAGACATCGTTATTATCGTAGACACTGACCGGCATCGGCGCACCTAGATGGACCTGGTTCATCGGCGCATTGGCGTAGCTTGAACTGTAGATGTGGCCGCCGAAATGGGTAATGTCGGTGGTGATATAGGCCAGGCTGGCAAAAATACCCCGGCGAATCCGAACGGCCAGTGAAGCGCCCCGGGCCAGGATCACCCCCAAGAAAAAGATAAAAATGGGTGCTCCTAGCGCCGAAGGTTCGGCCGTAATGCGAGTTTCCTGGTAGCTAAAAAGGGTGTAAGCATCTTTATGAGACATGATTTCTCCTGTGAAAATACCCCTCACCCCGTCGCGTTAGCGACAGGGTGAGGGCAAAAATGGTTTTCATTTTCGGTGCCATCTCGGTAGAGACTGTCCAACCAACCAACAAACAAGCCAACTGACCAACTAACTAACCATTCATCTCCCATCTATCCAAACGTCTGCCGCAAAATGCGGATGGAGTTGGCCGATAGCCTGGCCGACCGCCTAATCTTGCAAGCCATTCCTTGGTAACGGCTGCGGCGGAACGGATCGGTGTCATTGCCAACCTGCACCGCGAACCGTTCGACCACTTCATCTGAGGCGCGGATAATTTCGACCGCATCGAAATCAAACAGTGTGCGATGGGTGAGCCAATTAATGTGGATCGCGCCGTCTTTAAACCGGTGTAGCTCCAGGTGTCTTTGATCGAGGATAGCTATGACCTGCCCTGACCAGTGTGCCAGGCTTTGGCGGCACAAACGACAGCCCACGTAATTAATCGAACTCATCGCCGACAACCGGCAGGTGTGCGTTATAAAGCGCGTCAGACAATGCGGGCACAGCAATTGGTCAACATGTTGGCCTAGTTCTGATGTCGTTTTTAACGCGACCCCACGCATTAACTGGGTGATCGTGGTTTGTAGACCGGCGCTGCCTACCTGCATCATCTGGTGCAAAGGATCAACCGCCGGGCCGCCGAGATCGATAATTTGGGCGTAGCAGCCGGCCAGCGCTGCCACCGTCTCAAAGATCGCTTGCAGCCGATCCGGATTCGTTTCGATTTGAGGCTGTTCGTAGTAAAGTTCCTGCGCCTCATTCTGAAGATAAGTGCGCCCTATTAACGGCGACAAATCGGTTCGACCCAGCAGTTCGCCGATCATTTCAGTCGATACCGGCTCGATACTATCGGCTGGCTGGGATTCCGGCGACTGGAGCGGATCGAACACGGTCATCACCAGGCGGAGGTAAAGAGTTTTAACCTCGCCCCGGCCAAAAATTTCCCGGTGTTCGTAATAGGTGTCGAGCTTAGTCCGCCGCCCCTGAAAAAAGCCGGTCACATACGCCAACCGTGACGGGCCAAGGGTATGGTACTCACCCGGCACAAAGATTAGCTCATGACGAGCTGCAAAATCGCGCCAGCGCTCCCTGAGCGCGTTGTCTTGCTCAAAGGTGCGCCGGGCTTC
>JAGRCC010000064.1 GCA_020433785.1 Anaerolineae bacterium | reverse complement strand
CATCGATGGCGTTATCGATGAGGTTGGTCCAAATCTGGTTGAGTTCACCCCCTTTACCCGAAATGGTAGGCACCGAGGAGTCGTACTGGTGGGTGACCGTGACATTTCTCAACTTATGTTTGAGCACTTTCAAGGTTACGTCCAGCCCATGATGAACATCAACATCTTGCACCGGGGCGCGATCCATGTAGGTATATTCCTTGATAGCCCCCACCAGATCAGAGATGCGGCGCGTACTCTGCTCCACTTCCTCCAACAAATTCGCGGCACACAGCGAATCGTGCAGCCAGGCGATAACCGGCGCTAAAAATTGCTCAGGCAAATGGTCGGCCAGATCGCTTAACTCATCCGGCTTGACCCCGGCTGTTACGAAAATTTCGGCCAACTGCCAGCCGTTTTCGATACCGTGATCTTCAAACCAATCGCTCAATTCATCTTCCCGGTCGCTCTGTTCCAGCGCTGAGAGGGTTTGCACCGTGGCGGCTTGAACCAACCATTGTTTTTGGCAAAGATCCAAATCGTTCAAGTGGCTGTTGGTAAATCCCAAGGCGCTCAGATTAACCGTATGACCTTGCAACTTCGGCAAAAGTTCGGCCAACGATTGAGCCGAACGGCGGGCGGCAGCAGCCGGATTGTTCAACTCGTGAGCCAGTCCGGCCGATAGCTTACCCAAAGCGGCCATTTTTTCCTGCTGTTGGACAAAGGCGGCATAGCCCTGCGTTCGCTCCGTGGCCGTCTTAAAAATGTAAGCTGCGAAATTCGGACAAGCGGCAAAAATTTGGCGAAACGTCTGCTTATCAAAAACCATTATCCGGCTGGCCATAATGGCTTGCGCGGTAATCATCGAAGTCGGCAAATGATTTAGCAGCGATAATTCTCCACCAATAATACCGGGCGGATTCGTGCCCATGACGTGTTTACGGCCGTTAATCGCTCGCGTTACTTGAAGTTCACCTTCGAGAACCACATAGAACAAGTCGCTGGGCATCCCTTCTTCAACAAAGATTTTACCCGATTCAACTTGTTGTTCAACGCTACGGTCGATCAGCCATTGCCACTCATCGTCGGGCAAATCTTTGAAAGCCGCTAGGTGTCGATAATTGTCCATAATAAATGCGCCTCCTTAAGTATCCATTCCTGTCACTAGAATTTACCGCATAGGTTAGACACTCTTAAAGTATAAATCGGGAAAGTTAAAACGCAAATAAAATAGTACCACGGGCTGACTTTAAGCCAATTGCCAAATCAAAACTTTTGGCTAAACTTCACCCAATTTAGCTTAATACCGTTTAATCAGGATAACCATTAGCACCATGAATGGTGACACACTGCTGCAAAGCAGCCAAACCGGGGGTTGGCTAAAATTCCACCGGCCACTGGAAATCATCACGACAACCGATCCGCTCCAGGTTCGCCCGCTGTTAGACCAAATCGAACAGAGCGTCAACCAGCACGGCCTGTTCGCCGCCGGATTTCTCACGTATGAAGCGGCCTCCGCGTTCGATCCGGCCTATCGGGTGCACTCGCCATCATCCCTACCCTTGCTCTGGTTTGGCCTTTATTCTCCCCCGTCGCCAGTCGGCCCACCGCTAAAGCAGGGTACGTTCAAGCTTGAACACTGGCAGCCGGCTATCGAGCAAGCCGCTTATGAAACGGCGCTGCTGAAAATCAAGAATTACATTCGCCGGGGTGAAACTTACCAGGTTAATTATACCATGCGCCTGCGAACCCCCTTTGCCGGCGATCCACAGGGGTTATTTAGCCGGCTAGTTGACGGTCAGCGCAGCGAGTACGCCGCCTATATCGATACGGGGGCAAGCGTCATCTGTTCCGCCTCACCGGAGCTATTCTTCCGGCGAGACGGCGCAGCCGTTACGGCCAAACCGATGAAAGGCACGGCTGCCCGGGGCCGAACCTGGCTGGAGGATGAGCGGCAAATCGATTGGCTGCGCAATTCGCTCAAAAATCGGGCCGAAAATGTGATGATTGTCGATATGGTCCGCAACGATCTAGGACGGGTAGCGACGGCCGGATCGATCCAGGTACCGCAGTTGTTTGAGGTAGAGCGATACCCCACCATTTTACAGATGACCTCCACGATCACCGCCCGCAGCAGCGCCTCCACCGCCGAGATTATGGCCGCACTCTTTCCCTGCGCCTCGATTACCGGCGCGCCAAAAATGCGAGCGATGGAGATTATTCACCAGTTGGAGCCGGAGCCGCGCGGCATTTACACCGGCTGCATCGGCTATATTGGGCCCAACCAACAGGCCCAGTTCAATGTGGCGATTAGAACGGTCGTTATCGATCAAACCAGCGGCGTGGCCGAATATGGCGTGGGCGGCGGGATTGTGTGGGACTCGGAGACAGCGCAGGAGTACCAGGAGTGCCGGCTTAAGGCCAAAGTGTTAACCGAACCCCGCCGCCCCGACTTTGATTTACTGGAAACGATGCTATGGGAGCCGGACAGCGGCTACTTTTTGCTGGCGGAGCATCTGCACCGGCTAACCACGTCGGCCCGTTATTTCACCATTCCGGTCGATGCCAATCACCTGCGACACGCGTTAGAAACAGTGGCCGCTTCGCTTGATCGACCCCACCGCGTCCGGCTGTTGATTGCGCCTAACGGCGATATCACCACTCAAGCTATCCCGCTTGACTCGCCGCCGGTCCAAAAGCGCTGGCGGGTAGCCCTTGCCCGTCAGCCGGTCAACGCCAATGATATTTTTCTTTTTCATAAAACCACCCATCGGCAGGTCTACACTACTGCCCGTGAAGCGCAGCCCGATTGCGACGAAGTGATCCTCTGGAATGAACAAGGCCAGGTGACCGAAGCCACTATCGCCAACATCGTGGTTCAATTTGGCCATGAACTGGTCACGCCGCCGATCGAATGCGGGCTGCTGGCCGGAACTTATCGAGCGCACCTACTGGCGCAGCAGGCCATCCGCGAGCGTATTATTACCGTGGAGGAGTTAAAACACAGCGACCGTATCTATTTGATTAACTCAGTTCGGACGTGGATTGAGGCAGAGTTAGTGGCGTAAGGGACCGTTAAGTTTTACACGAGTTTTTGCCTAATTAGCCTAAAACGGGTTACACTAGTTAATAAAGAAAACTTCCACCCCGATAAGGAGATTCAATCCATGCCCCTAAATCTTGCTGCCCTAAAAGAAAAGTACCCTGAGAAATTTGGCCCGGAAGGAAAAGCCTTTAAGCATATTCGCCGAGGCGATACCCTCTTTATTGGCACCGGCTGCGGTCAACCCCAGTATCTGGTTCAAGCATTGGTAAATTATGTCCAGCGCAACCCGGCCGCCTTTTACGATGTTGAGGTTTTCCACATGTGGCCCCTAGGGGTGGCCCCTTATACGAATGACAAATTTAAGGCCAACTTTCGACATAACACCTTTTTTATCTCTGAAAGCACGAGAGAAGCGGTGAACGCCGGTTTAGCCGATTACACCCCGATCTTTTTATCGCAAACAGCGGATTTGTTCCACCGTAAATTAATTCCAATCGATGTGGCCTTGATCCAAACGACGCTGCCTGATGAACACGGCTTCGTAAATTTGGGGGTCAGCGTCGATGTTACAAAAGCTGCTATTGAAAGCGCCAATTATATCATTGCTCAGGTGAATGCCCATTTACCTCGCATTCCGGGCGACGGCTTCTTACACGTCGAAGACATCGACTTTTTTATTGCTCATGACGAGCCGCTCATTGAATATCAGGATGTAGTGGACGATGTCGTCATCGAACAGATGGGCCGCTATCTGGCTAACTTGATCGAAGACGGCGACACTCTCCAGATTGGTTACGGCAGCACCCCTAATGCCATCCTGCCCCATCTAGCCGGAAAAATGCATTTGGGCGTTCACACGGAACTCCTCACCGACGGCATTATCGACCTGATGAGAAAAGGGGTTGTCGACAATTCCCGAAAAACGGTCAATCGGGGGCGAACGGTGGCTACCTTCTGTATGGGCACTAAGAGTACCTATGAGTTTCTTCACAACAATCCGGCTATCGAATTTAGAACGGCCGATTACACCAACAACCCGCTGCTAATTGCCCGTCAAGAAAATATGGTGGCCATCAACAGCGCCTTAGAGGTTGATTTAACCGGTCAGGCTTCCTCTGAATCAATCGGTAAAATGTTTTATAGAGGGATTGGCGGGCAGGCTGATTTTATGCGCGGAGCGGTTTTAGCGCCTAACGGTAAAACGATTTTGGCGCTGCCCTCGACTGCCGAAAACGACACGGTATCCCGAATTATCCCTATGCTTCAAGAGGGCGCCGGCGTTACCTTTAACCGCAGCGACATCCATTATATTGTAACCGAGTACGGCATTGCCTATTTACACGGTAAAAATATCCGAGAACGGGCGATGGATCTCATCGCTATTGCCCATCCCAAATTTCGACCCTGGCTCATCGAAGAAGCCAAAAAAGCTAATCTCATTTACCAAGATCAGGCGTTTATCCCTGGCAAAGCCGGCGAATACCCCGTCAAACTCGAAACATTTCGCCAGACAAAATCCGGCCTGGAAATATTCTTACGCCCGGTCAAAATCAGCGATGAACCGCTGTTGAAAGATTTCTTCTACTCGCTGTCTGATGCCAGTTTGCAGAGTAGATTTATGTCTATGCGAACAAGTATGCCTCACGAAGAACTGCAACACTTTGTGGTGATCGACTACACCAGAGATATGGTCATTCTGGCAATCGTCTTTCCAGAGGAAGAAAAAGAAGAGGTCATTGGCATTGGGCAGTATAGCGTCAACACCGGAACCCACACCGCCGACGCCGCTTTTGCCGTCCGCGACGAATTTCAGGGGCATGGCATTGGCACAGAATTAATTAGCTACTTAACGTACCTGGCTAAGAAGCGAGGTATTCTCGGCTTTACGGCTGACGTCTTATCTGACAACTGGGGCATGCTTCGTTCCTTTGACAAAATGGGCTATGATACCAAACGTACCTTTGAAGGCGGTACTTACCGGTTAGATATGATGTTCAAACGGGATGGCGTTAAAAAGCATTCCTGACAATTATAGAGCGAAAAAATTTCTTGGTTCACCTCAGAATGAGATATTTTTTATGCTTACGATGTTACATTAACGAACAATAGTTACATTAGCCCCTATTTGTAGATTATAACTAAATTTTCATGCTTTCATAACTGCTTTACTATTTAGTTAGTTTATTATTGAAACATCTTTTGGGAGGATGGTTTTGTCAAGGGGAAAAAACCATGATTGCAAAACACCTAATGATTGTGGACGACCATGAAGACATTCTGTTCTTTCTTGAGCAAGGCATCCGACAGACCTGGCCTAATTTTTTGGTTACTACTGCCAAAAATGCCCAAGACGCGCTGCAATATCTAAAGAGAAATACGGTTGACCTGATGTTGATCGATTACAAAATGCCGGACATGAATGGGTTGGAATTAGCCGAGTGTGTCAAACAAATTGCGCCAAGAACGACAATTATCATGATGAGTTCCATCGATCCACCTGAACTAAAAAGTCAGCCCGGCCCTTATGACGCTTATCTGGATAAACCATTTGGCATTTCTGCCATCCGGCCTCTAATGGCCGCGTTTTAACCCCGCCAGCCTGACGATGAGTTCAACAAAAAAATGCCGACCGCCATTGGTCGGCATTTTTTTTATAGGGATGACTCTAGTTAAGCGGCGCTCTGGTTCTGAGGCGATTTCCCTGTAAATTGGCCCAGTAATACCCAAGCAGCTAAACCTGCGGTCAAGGTTAGGATCAAGAGTTGAATTCCGGTTGGATTGGTCAGGGATTGTAAGTGCAGGGATGAGCTTATAGAAGCAGCGGGTAACGGATTACCGTAGCGAACCAAGCCTTGTGTTGTTGCCGCGTAAACTCCTCCTCCTTGAATCACGAGCTGATCAACAACATCTTGATTTTCAGCAATCTTAACCCAATGTTGGCCACCATTAAAACTTTCATAGATGCCATCACCCACAAGCTGGCTACCCACACCGTAAGCGGTTGCTACCGCCAGGTGTTGAGGTTTATCTTTATCGACAGCTACAGCCGGTACATTTAGAATAATTCCGGGCTGCCAGCCAAAGCCTATGTTCAGATCTTGCCAGGTTCGCCCGCCATCGGTTGAGACAAAGACCCCATAAGCCACTGTCCCGGCGTAAAGCCGCATGGGGTTGGTGGGGTCTACCGCCAGGCTAACCGGTGTATCAGGCAAATTTTCCAGCATCTGCACCGTAGACCCGTCAACGATGACCAGCCCTTCGGTTGTGACCGCATAGACGCGTCCGGCAGTCCCTAAGTCTAAGTCTCTAACGTACAAGTCTGTAGTTGTATCATCACCCAACAGTTCCGACTGACCGGTGGTTAAATCAACCCGATACATGCCGTGTCCTTCGGTACCGATGTAAATGACATCGGCTGTATCAGCGTCTAACGCCAGCACATTAATCAGAGGTTGACCATCGGCAACACTAGCGGGCAATTCGATGGGAAGGCTATCCCACTGCCCGCCGCCGTCGTTGCTGTGCCACAAGCTGCCTTGGCCTTGAGCATTAACCGTAGCTGCATATAAAGACAGCGCATTACCGGGATGCACGGCTAGCGCCTGCACATCTTCCCCGGCAGGGCCGGTACTGACTCGTTGCCAAGAATAGCCGGCGTCACTGCTACGATAAATACCCGCCCCGTCCATCGTAGCGAAAAGCGTCGTGTTATCGGCATCACGAATCAGTGTGTCTACGGAAACGTTAGATAAGTCTGCCAAAGCCAGACCAGTGGTCTCGGCGGTCATCAGGGCGACCGTCGTGCCCAATACCAGAATGATAAAAAATAGAGCTATTCTTAAACGCAAGTTCATAGTTTTCATTGAAATCCTCCTCTAAAATCTTAGAGACGGCTTCGTTAACAACTCCTATTTTGCTACCTAGGCCACATTGTCAACTACACTTGAAAGCCAAATCAAGCTAATTTACAACGGGCATAGGGCGAGTTGGGTTTGAATGTAACTTTTGCGGCTGCATGATGGGCATCGGATGGGTAGGCCGGGAGTGATGATGTCGAGCAAAAATGGGTGAGGTCGGCTGTACCGAAGATGATGCTTGTACAGGAGCTAAGCTGTATCGCTGTCCTACCGCTTGACCAAAGCGATAGGCCGGTAGTGCAATGGCGACAAATGCCACAATTCCTAAAACCACCGGAGATAGAAGGACAAACTTGAACTCAAGCCAAACCAGGCCCAATCCCCACAAAGCAATACCTAAGCCAACGATTTTTAACCATTTCATTTTTTCTTAGTTCCTTTGGTTGACAATTAGTGTTCAACTACACCTTTTATAACGAAAGAGACCGAAAAACTGTTACGAGCTGGTTGGTAAGGGGCGCACCCATTCTAATCGACCAAACAGAATGAGGCTGGCTAAGCCCAGAGTTATCAAAATGACCAAAACCTGAGCAAATGTTAAATAGACCGGCAGCCCCAATCGATCCAAAATACCGTTTGGCTCAGCTTGGACAGGCAGCCCATACGGCGTTAAACCCGTAGATGAAACGGCATAAACACGGCCATTTGTAATCATCAACTGCGTAATCACGCCTTTAGCCTCGCCAACTTTCGCCCATGCCTGACCGGCATCGTGGGTTTCATAAAGGCTACCGCCAACCCACTGCCCGTCAATATTATAAGCTGTGGATACCGCCGCATGGTTTGGGTCGTCCTGATCGACACTAACCGCGGTGGCTTGCAAACTAGCCCCGGCCAGGGCTGGCCAATTACCGCCGATTTGGGTCCAAGTTTGCCCACCATTGCTTGACTGATAAACGTTACCCGACGCAGCGGCAGCGTAGAGTGAATTCCCTGCGGCGGCCACATCAACCGGCCGTTCTGCCAGCAGCGGTAGCTTTTGCCAGGCTTGACCATCGCCGGTTACCAACAGGCCGGTTTCGGTTAAAGCGTAGACTCGATTTCTCTCGCCGATGATCAGATCTTTGACTTGCATTCTGTGTGCGGAGACACCACCCACCAGGCTGTACCCCAACCCATTACCGCCAATATCGAATAAATAGACGCCTAATCCGGCTGTACCGATATACAGTTTGTGAGGTTGTTTGGGATCAATCGCCAAGGCGGTCACCCCCGGAACCAGCCCGTCAGGGTGGGCCGGGAGACTGATGAAAAATTCATGCCAGCTCTTGCCGCTGTCCTCACTTCGCCAAAGATTATTGGTGGTCGTGACCGGCCCACCTTCAGTCCCGACGAAAAGGACCGCGTTATTGGTTGGGTGAGCCACCAAAGTGGTCATCACCCCGTTTGGGCCGGCGCCGACGCGCCGCCAAGTTAGGCCCTTATCATCGCTCTGGTAGATGCCGTCAGGCTGAGGTCCATTTTGCAGGACCGCAAACATCACGCCATCGCCGGCTGTGGTCACATTTAAAACCGAAGCATTCGACAGATCAGCTAAAGCCAGCCCTGACGTTTCGCCCATTAACATCACGGCTGTCGTTCCAAAAATAAGCGTAACCAAAAATAAGATTGACCGTATAATCCGAAGTAAGCCGGTTTTAACCCAGCTTTGCCAGGTATTCATTTCCGTAAACTCCTTTGATAGCTGCTGTAACCAATTGATCTAAAAGATCAAACTTCTAAGACTATAAACGATAGAATAAAGAAAAGTGTTATGCGATGAAATTGACGTTACAATTACGATGAGGTAAAACGTTGAGGATAAGGCTGAGGCTGAGATAAAGGCCTAGGGGGCATTTGGGAAGGTTTTCCGGCCCATAATCGCTGGATAGGGGCAGTTATTAGGGGATGTGAGGTGGTTCGTAGTAACCACTTTAGCAATATCACCTACAACGCTAAAGCCATTACTACGAACCAAAAGATTTTCTACAGTTAATTAGCGAACAGCCGGTCGAGCTAAGCCCCACTCATCGGTGGAACCGACTCCCTCTTGGACTTTGTACTCGTCGCTGCCATCAAGCGGCATGGCGGTAATCCACCAACTGCCGTATTGATCGGTGCGCAGGTATAGATCTTGCCCGCATGGACCAAAGACAGGCGTGGTATCGGTTCCAGCTCGATTTGTTAAGCGGTTGATGCTACCACTATCCATTTGGAGCAGATAAATCTCCCAGTTGCCATCGCGATTAGAAGAACTAAAGGCGACTTGGTCACCTGCCGGCGACCAGGCTGGATAACTGTCGGTGCTGTCGGTGGTAAGCTGTCTTATCAGCGTGCCATCCAGTTTAACCAACCACAATCCACATGCCTCGAAACACCCCTTGACTACAAGCTGGTTGCTGTTTGGACTCCAGGCGGGCTGCTCACCGGCAAAACGATAAAGTTGGCGGCCGTCGTCGGCATCGATGATGGCGACCTCGTGAGTGATACCCGGCGGACCAATTTCTACAGCGATCATCGTTCCATCCGGTGACCAGGTGAGATTTTTAATGTGATCCTGCGCCAAAAGCTGTCTGGGGTTTTGCTGCTGATTATTGATTACATCAACCACCCACACCCCATTCCCTTTATCATAAGGGAAAGCCAACTGGCTGATACCTTGAACTCCAAAAAAGGCCAATTTCTTGCCATCCGGGGACCAGGCCGGAGCTGCGGCCCAGCGATGGAACTCCGTATTGATGGAAGTCCCACCCGACGTCACCAAACCAAGGTCGGCGTTTTGAGAATTGCTCTGTACGTAAAAGACTCGGGCCGAATTTGGAAATTGCGAATTAATTACATTCTCCGCTTTAATTAGCCCGATAGGGCTGACCTGAGCAGTACCATTGCCACTATCCAGCGTAGCGGAATTCGCCACCAAGCCGCTGTAACAAGGTACAGCCCGAGTGGTAACCGTTATACTACGGGCGCTGTTGAGGGCTAGATCATCGACCACACAGGAAAGTTCTCCATTGTTATTAAGCGCACAGCCCGCGCCGTTGTCAGACACGAACGCTTCGTTGGCCGATAACGCGGCAACCAGGGTTGCCGAGGCGGGCTGGCTCGAGGTGACATTGGTGATGGTAGCTCGATAGGTAATCGTTCGCTCATCGAGGCTGACCGTCTGATAGCTAAATGCCAGTTCAACCGGCACAGTAGCGATAGGTGGGGACAGCGCCGGGTCAAACTCGGCCAACATCTGATCCAATTGCGGGACATCGACATCAACTTGAGCCAACTCCACTTTCTGACGCGCCAATGCCGCCGAAATGGTCTGCCGTGATTCCGGCGTATTATAATCGGATAAGTTGGATAAGGAGTGCTGGTATTCAGACAGAGCCAAAGCCACAGCCTTATCATCGCCCGACACTTGGGCTAAGTCATTAATGCGTCGCTCGGCCACCATTAGATCAACGCTGAGCGGATTGGGGTGCACCGTTCGCAAAACCTGCTCACTGGTCAGCTTCCAATCATACAGCGCTTCACCGGGTAGAGCCGATTGGGCCAGCACCGTTCCGGTTGACAAAAACAAAACCAATACGGCCGCTACGCCAAAAGCCATATTGAATGACCGTCCCAAAAAGAGTGGCGCCCAAGCCGGCCAGAAGCCGGCCGAACGTTTTTTCTTGGGATGAGTCTTCATATGAGCGATCAACTGAGCGCGGGTTTTGGCTTTGAACATCGGCGAGGGTTCGTTGCTTTGGCCCGGTTCTAAAATTTGCGCGGCCAGCAGCAAACGTTGCAACTCTGGGGCGCACTCTGGATGGTCGGCCAGACATTTTTCTACGGTTGACTGTCCGCTGGCGAGTTGGGCAAGGCAGTCATCTAATACTCTTTCCAGCTTACTCATAATCTCCCCCTAATAAATCAGCCAGGGCCTGCAGCGCCCGCATTTGCAGCGCACGAATAGCCCCCTGGCGCTTACCCATAATTTTTGCAACCTCTCCTGTTTTTAAGCCATTAATAAATTTTAGGGTTAACACTTCGCGTTGATCTTCCGTTAAATGTTGCAAAACCTTTTGGAGCCACTCCCGCTCCAACCGGCGTTCCACTTCTTTGGCTACATTGGCCTTAGGATCGGGTTTCGTCATGGCCTCGGCCTCCAAGGGTAGCGCGTCTTTATAAGTTCGGTAATGGTCGATAACCGTATTGCGGGCAATGCGAAAGAGCCAGGCTCCAAAAGGCAAACCGCGCATCGTATATCGCCCCAAATTATCCCAGGCTTTAAGAAATACCTGAGACGTCAGGTCTTCGGCTGTTTGCTTGTTGCCTACGCGATGCAAAATAAAACGATAAACCTCATCTACATAGGCATCGTATAAACCGGCAAAAGCATTGGCATCGCCTGAAGTGGCTTGCCGAATCAGTTCGACTTCTTGTGACGCCGACTCAGGTAACTGAGCGGCTCCAGCACTATCGATCAAGATTACACCTATAACAACGATGGGCTAAAATAAACTGTTACGCTCAATTAACCCTGCGCACGATAACGCAGAAAGTATATCATTTTTTATGACCAAGCCTAAATTCTGGGTGTGATATAGGGGAATAATAGGAGAAAATTAACGATTGTACTGAACTTGTCGCCCCAACAGCCAACCAAGCAGAAACTCAAATATGAGGATAAAGCCCATAAACACCAGATCGACGGCGATAGTGATGGTAAAGGCAGACAGCAGATAGGTAAAGCCGGTTAGAACCAATCTCTGAAAATCGGGAGGAAGGGAGGGGTTGAGCCCCAAGCCAATAGCCAAAACCAAAGCTAGGCCCAAATAGAGTAAAACGGTGCGCCAGGCCTCGCGGTCTGAAGCGCTGGGCAGCATGGCGTTAGAGATAGCAAATACCAGGTAAAGCCACACCCACACATCAGGTAAAGCCAGGGTTTGGATAATCGCCTGCCAAATCGCTTCCAAGTTACCCGAAACCACAGCCTGACCAATGGATGTCAGATTAAGTTGCCCGTGACCAATCAATAAAACGGCCAGACTCCCAAAGAGTAAGGGGGCGACGCCGATAAGACTGTGTCGAAAGGGGTCGCCCACTTCAACCTGGACAGCCCCCATTTGTAACTGCCCCCCTTTTTTGATCTCCGGCCATAGAGAAAATTTAACGGTTCTAACACCAAGCAGGTTAGCCGTAAGCCAGTGGCTTAATTCATGCAAAAATGTACCCGGCAGAAAAATAACCCAAAAAAACCACATAGCCACTAAAGGGCTGCCCGTTAATAAAAAAGCAACCCCCTGCACACGGGTACTAATCCAGCGGTTCAGGGGGTATAGTATTAAGAATGAAATAATTAACCAAAAAAGAATGGACCAACCAGACATAAATTTTAGGCGTCTGATCTTAAGACGATCTACTTCAAACAATTTACTCAGCCTATCCCACTAGGCTAGGCCGGGTTAATTACCGGTGACTGGCACTTTTAACTTACCGAAATCAAATGCCAGTCACCGATTTTTTTCAAACATTTCACTAAGGTCTACGCCGAACCCTTAACCAAGGCCAAGAACGAATCTACTTTTAGGCTGGCGCCGCCGACTAAAGCCCCATCGATGTCAGGTTGGGCCATAAACCCGGCGACATTGTCCGGCTTAACACTGCCGCCATACTGAACCCGGATTTTTTCGGCCACTGCGTCGCCATACAGATCGGCCAGAATACCGCGAATGCTGGTTTTAATGATACTATTGGCCATTGTCGGGTCGGCGGTTTTGCCGGTTCCGATAGCCCAGATCGGCTCATAGGCCACAATCACGGTCGCTGCCTCATCGGGCGACAACCCATCGAATGCGGCTTTGACCTGGCCGCCGACAAACGTTTCGGTTTCACCGGCTTCATTTTGGGTCAAATCCTCACCCACGCAAACGATGGGAATTAAACTGTGGGCTAAAGCCGCTTTGATCTTTTTGTTAACGCCCTCATCCGTTTCGCCGAAGTATTGGCGTCGCTCCGAGTGTCCCAGGATCACGTAATCGCACAACTCGGCCAGCATGACCGGGGAAATCTCACCGGTAAACGCACCTTGAACTTCCCAGTACATATTTTGTGCTCCCAGACCCACCTTTGTGCCGTCCACAATATCTTTTACCGCTGATAGAGCAGTAAAAGTGGGGCATAGCACCACATCGACTCCACTAATATTTTCCACGGCACCACAAATTCCTTGAGCCAGATCAATCGCTTCGGCCACGGTTTTGTGCATTTTCCAATTTCCAGCAATGATAGGTGTTCTCACTTAAATTTCCTCCTCTTTCATATTTAATTTGATTTGAGAATAGATGACATCATTGTTAACTGCTCAAGCCAGCAACGAGGAAGGGTCGGTTTAGATAATCCCTTCAAACCAAGCCGTCAACTCCTCTAAAGCCGGCCGAACAGGCGCCCACTCATCTTTGAAAAAGTGCTGCTCTATTAATTTAGAGACGGTATTTCTATTGACAAACGCCGCTCCAGAGCCGTCATAGGTGGTGACTAACCCACCCATCGCGTTTCCCAATGCAGCCGATGACTCCCAACTTAGCCCAACCAAACGGCCAAGCACCACCCCGGCGTTGAAGCTGTCGCCGGCTCCTGTGGTATCCTTAGTCTTGACATTAAATGAAGGCAAACTAAGACGCTTATCCCCTACCGCTAACAGGCACCCTTTTCGACCAAGTTTGGTAATGATTGCCGAAGCCCCTTTGCCGTTAAGAAGAAAGTTAAGACCATCCTCTATAGAAAGCCCTTGCGCCAGTAGAGATACCTCCTGCTCGTTAGGCAGGATAACATCAAGTCTAGGTAAGATGTTAATTATTTGGGAACGCGCTCGAATGACAGGTTCGGTGCCGACGTCCAAACTCACCCTAGTATGGGGCGAATTTTCCGCAATGTCAAGAACGGTCAAGATGGTTTCATATTGGTGATGAGCCAAAAAGGAGTAACTGGAAAGATGGATCCATCGACAGTTTTTAAAATAGGCAGGGTCAATGGCGCCGGCTTGCGTAAAAGAGTTAGCCCCCCTAGCCCCAAACATTGTTCGCTCGCCGTCAATTGTAACGGCGATGAAGATTAAACCGGTACTTACTTTGGGGTCAATCTGAACCGCACTACAATCGACCCCAGCCGCTTTTAGATCAGACAACACTTGGTTAGCCAGTGGGTCTGGTCCTACCCGGCCAATAAATCCCACATCCATCCCCATTTTAGCCAAGGCGATGGCGGTGTTGACAGCAGATCCACCGGTGTGCATCTGAACCGATGTAGCCACCGCTTCAGTCCCAGGCAGAGGATAGGCAGGAATAG